>CAZIAN010000185.1:0-3034 GCA_964537355.1 uncultured Pirellulales bacterium
CTATTATTTCTTTGGCGATTTTTACCAGATCCTGCTCCCAATCCGGGAAATCTTCTATAGGCTCATCATCTTCGGCAGCGTTCATCTCATAGTCGCTAATAAGGACTATCTCCCCGGTTTTCTTGTCCAGAAAAGAATGCTTTTCGTCTGACTGAAATTCCAGACCTTCGATTATTTCGTTGAGTTTTACACGAATTGTCATGGGCTGATACATCCTTTTATTGGCAAAAGATTATAGTGGGCAAAGAAATTTAGTGTCAAGCACTAAATTAGTTTTTAGTTTTGAGTTGAGGGAATATCGAACAGGGAATTCTGAATTATGAAGGGACGAAAAATGTTACGATGGACACTAAATTAGCGAATAAGGGCAACCACATGGGAAAAGCCCCTACGGGGGAATAACAAATAGATAGAAAATGGCCGAAGATGGCTTGTTGGACCTGCCATAAATTGTTGCTATCTCAATGAGATTTCTATAATATAGTATTTCAAGTTTTCAGGAGAATTTCTATGGATTGTAAATGGGACATTCCGTTCGATAATAACTCCCCGGATTATATGATCACTTCTACCCGGTGGAAATCATATTTTCTACCAGTTATGAAGTTCCGGTGATTCACTGAAAACCATAAGATTGAATAGAAAGAGAGAAATCCTATGAGCATTGATAAAAGTGCAATACTAACGCGGCGTCGGTTTCTGGGGCGTGGCGCAATGGCAGCAAGCGCGATGGCGCTGCCGTATTATGTTCCGGCTTCGGCGCTGGGGCGTGGCGGAACTGTTTCGCCCAGCGAACGAATCGTGATGGGCGGAATTGGAATCGGCGGGCGCGGTTCTTATGATTTGGGCTGGATGCTGAACGAGCCGGATGTGCAGTGGGTTGCCGTATGTGAAGTTCAAAAGAGCCGGCGTGAAGCGGCGAAGAAAGTTGTGGACAGTAAATACGGCAATAATGATTGTGCCATGTATATCGATATACGTAAGTTTCTGGCCGAGCGGACGGATGTTGATGCCGTGTTGATTGCCACAGGCGACCGCTGGCACGCGCTGGCTTCGATCATGGCCATGAGGGCCGGAAAGGATGTCTATTGTGAGAAGCCGGCCTGCCTGACGATGGCGCAGGGGAAGGCTGTTGTGGAGACCGCCCGGCGGTACAGCAGGATATATCAAACGGGCGCCCAACGGCTCAGCGAGGGGAATCACGTGTTTGCCATAGAGATGGCCCGCTCCGGCCGGTTGGGCCAGATTCATACTGTTTACGCCGATATTCGCTGGCGCGACGGGTGGCGTCATGACTGGCTGGAAGCGGAACCGGAACCAGCCAAGGATGAAGTGGACTGGGATATCTGGCTCGGCCCAAGTCCGTGGCGTCCTTACAACAGCAGTTATGTGCAGGGAGGGTGGTATCACTTTTATGATTTTGCGACCAATATCGCGATGTGGGGGGCGCACACGGTTACCCAAGCCTTAGCCGGACTCGATATGACAAAGGTTTCATTCATCGAGTTCGAGTATAAGGGCCCGAATGAGACGATGGTGACACGCTTATCCAACGGTGTGAAGCTGGTTCTGTTCCGGGTAAGCGGGTCGGTATGGGAACCATGCAAGTATTGGCATGGCGCCTGTGGTGAGCGGTTCGATGGCTCCGAAGGATGGGCCGGGGCCGCCGACGGTTATTCGAAGCCCGATGTCTCATCGCCTGCGTTGCTGCGTGAATACAAGAAGGTGCTTGCCGATTACACGGGCCGGACACAAAGGAAGATGAACCACGCGCGGGATTTCTTCGACTGTATCCGGTCACGCAGACGCACTGTGGCGAACCCAGACGTCATGTATCGGTCTATGAACATATGCCTGGCGGCAGACATATGCGAGCAATTGAAGCGGAACATGACGTTCGATCTAAGGAAGGCTGAGTTTATTGGTGATGCTGAAGCCAACCGGATGCGATCCCGCGCGATGCGCGGCCCCTACATGATCTAATCTACCCCTTTTAAATTTTCTTTGGGGGATGTGCAGTTTTGAGTTGGGTTTGAGATTAGAGAATTGGAAAGAAAATGGGTATAAGAGCATTTCTACCCCCCGGCCCTCTGCTGTAAGCCAAGATTGTGGCTCTCGGGGGTAAACTCCGAAGCAAGTAAGCACACCAGGGGGTAAACTCTTTTATTGATTATTCCTTGGGGATAAATTGATTCTTTTTATAGGCTTGAACTTATCGAACTCCTTTGCTATAATATTAGAGAGTCACATAACTTCTGGTGCGAACAGAAGTGTGCCTGGTAGTCCGGATTGAAAAAATGAAAAATAAAATATACAACGAGAGTGGAGTACCCTTCTCTACCTCCACTGGCTCATCATTTCTAAGTTTGCTTCTTCCAGATGCAAATCTCTCAAAATGTTCGCTCGCTGTTGTGTCGAACGCCTTTTTGAGCCAGCACGTAGAACTGCTCCACTCTCAACTTTTGAAGTTCAAATAGCACATCAAGCCGCTGCGGATATCTCGCTTTTTTCTCTCCCCGCACCGCAGGGGCTCTTTTTTTATTTATTAGCGATAGAACTCGTGCTTGATGTAAAGGAAAAAGCTTTATTTATTGGGCTTTGATTGTGAGAAGAGAATCGTTGAAAGGCAGATGAAATTACGTTATTATAAGATCCGAAGCCCACAGGAGTACTTTTTATGAAGCCATATAGAAAATCCAAGCTAAAAGATAGCGAGCATATCTCTCAGTCGAATGCTTTTGTATAGGAGATACCCATGAGCAAGAGAATAATCATTGTCGCCCTAATAATCCAAATACTTACATCGAATGCATATTCCAAGCAGGATGATATATCTTCTTTTGTAGTCGTCAGCAAGCGTGATGCCCGTTATTTCGAGTTGTCCAACGGCAGTCCTTATATCCCTATCGGCTTCAATTTAGTCAATCCTCCAAGAGAAGAGGAGTTCGACCGAATCTTCAAGATCATGGCGGAAAATAAGATCAACTATTGCCGTGTCTGGGTAAGCCATCGCGACTGGGATGTCGAGCATGAA
>CAZIAN010000185.1:3044-8832 GCA_964537355.1 uncultured Pirellulales bacterium
CTGCAATTCGATCCTGACCGTGCAAAAACCATAGAGCATTTCCTTTCGCTTGCCCGTAAGAAC
Source organism: uncultured Pirellulales bacterium (assembly GCA_964537355.1). Classification (GTDB taxonomy): domain Bacteria; phylum Planctomycetota; class Phycisphaerae; order Sedimentisphaerales; family Anaerobacaceae; genus NIOZ-UU13. The sequence goes on from CAZIAN010000185.1 coordinate 3,108, forward strand.
GGAATCCGGGTGAAGATGTGTCTCGAATACTTCCGTGACATCCGTGCGGATAGAAACAGGTGGTCAGACAACACGCTCTATCACAAGGCCAATGGCGGCCCCTATGAGAGTATGCACGAATATCTCTTCTCGGAGAAGGGACGTTCTCATTTCAAGGCGAAACTCGACTGGTATGCGGACCGGTACGGAAATGAGCCAGCCGTTTTCGCATGGGAACTATGGAACGAAATGGATGCGGTTCGTAATTCGGAATGGCTGGACTGGACAAAAGAAATGCTTCCTGAACTACATGGCCGCTTCCGGCGCAACCTTGCCATACAGAGTCTTGGGAGCTATGACCGGGAGAGGAAAAGGCCCAGCTACAAGACGTTGTGCCTTCTTGAGGATAATGATGTTGCTCAGGTCCATCGATATCTGGACGAGGGGGCTGGATGGGAGATTTGTCACGGTCCGGTTGATGTACTCGCCAATCAAGCTGTTCGTGAGTTGATTGCCTTCAATCCGGGAAAACCCATTATTCTCACGGAAACGGGGGCGGTCAAACCGCGTCATACCGGTTGTTCGGAATTGTATGCAAAAGACCGGGACGGCGTGTTACTGCATGACATGCTTTTTGCGCCATTTTTCAGCGGAGCGGCCGGGACCGGACATGTATGGTGGTGGCGACAAGCGCTGGATGAGCCGAATCTATGGTATCATTTTGCTCGATTTGCCGAAGCGGTTAAAGGTATCGATCCTGCTGCGGAGCGTTTCGAGCCGGTGATGATATCCAATGATCGGTTCCGGCTCTATGTACTCAAAGGACGCAAGAGTGTATTGGCATGGTGCAGGGACAGTCAGAATAACTGGAAGAACGAACTGGTACTTGGACATCAGCCGGAAACACTATGCGATCTGGAAATTGATCTTAGCCCATATTTAAATAGGACCCGGGAGGCACAGGTGAGAATTTACGATCCATGGAAGAACCACTGGCAAGACAAGAGTATCGAGTCCGGACGTATAAAGCTCGATGCTTTTAACCGTTCAGTCATGATTCGGGTGGATTAGGTCTGGAAAAAAATGTATAGACGAAAAGGCTTTACTCTAATAGAGCTTTTGGTTGTTATTGCCATTATAGCGATACTAATGGCTATATTAGTACCATCGCTGAATCGCGTCAGGAAGCAGGCGAAATTTATCGGGTGCAAATCGAACCTTAAATCTTACGGGCTGATGGCATTCATGTATGCTGATGATTGTGACGGAATGATGCCCAATGCCTGGACGAGTTTTTACAGTCAACGAACGTATCCCGGCGAGCCGCACCGGTACTGCCGGTGGCATAATCCTGACTGGGACCTGGAAAAGAATCCGCAGCACGCCGGGCCTTTCTGGCCTTATTTGAAAGGTAAAGATATTCACATTTGCCCGGCCTTTGGGAGAATCGCCAATATGTTCGGGACTATTCATCCCGAACACGTCGAAGGTGTACCGGTTAAACCGAATTACAATTACTCGATGAATTCTTATCTGACCGATAAAAAAATTACCGATATCAAACATCATTCAGAAATTTTCTTCTTCGGTGAAGAAAATCTGTGGATCACCCGGCCGTACAATAGTTATGCCTTCAACGACACGGCCATGTGCGTTTATGAGAAGTGGGACAGTTTCGGTACATTTCACCTAGCCCGGAATTCGGATATGGAAGACGGCGTGGTGAATGCGGTATTTTTAGACGGCCAGGTAAAGACCGTCAATCGGGTAGATTCCTGGCGTTACTGCGCTCCAGACGGTAAGAGTTTGTCGCCGGTTGGGAATTAGTCATTTTAATTGACTGCGTCCGAGGAAGGGCGGATAAACCCGCCGCGGCGGGTAAATATTTGTGATTGAGGAGTCGGGTTTTCGGGATCGGTTAGTATCCCACTCTGCCCCAGATAGCTTCCTGCATTTTCCGGACATCCGCGAGGCCCTCATCGGTGGTAGGGGTAAAGTTGTAGGGCGGGTTGGCCATCTTACCGGCCTCTATCGTTTCTTTTGCTCTGTACTTCCAGTAGTCGCTGTGGCCGTCAGCGAAAGAGACGTTCGTGCCATCCCCGTGGCGGACAAACGGCGGGTCCCACCATCTTGGCGCAGTGTATTGAATCGCATAGCTATCGGGACTGATTCGTCCTTCATCAAGAAAAACGAGTCTATAAGCTGGAGCGGGAGAGACGATTTCCGACCTCTTTTTTACCATCAAAACAGTCTTGCCCACTCTGACTCCACGGTTGCCTTCATACGTTCCGGCGGCGTCGAAACAGCCGTTCATCCCATAGCCTGTGGAGTAGGTGCGCATCTCTCCGCGGACACCGGTCGGGCATCTGTAAACCTTTTCGGCTGCGCAGTAAGGAAACAAGGCACCGACGCGGATGGCCTGCTTTTGTATGTCAATCGGTCGCTGTTCTCCCTGCGCGTAACCAGAGGCGCAGTCGTTGCCTACCCAGTATTGCTCGCCCTTGTGAGGACCTGATGTGGGCACGGGGGCGGAAGGGTCGGCGGAAGGGGCCCAATAGGCTTCGCCGTTGACAATCCTTTCGTCGTTCCCATCGGCATACATCGACCAGGCAAGTGTCAGTGACCTTAGATGATTAAGGCAAACGGCACGTCTGCCCTGCTCCCTGGCGCGATTCAGTGCGGGCATGAGGATGGCCATCAGTATTGCAATGATGGCGATTACTACCAGAAGCTCTATTAGCGTGAAACCTTTTCGCTTGTGCATGATAGTTCTCCTTCAAAGAAGGTCCTTACAAACCAACAACTTTGCCAGATATGATGGTTCAGCATTGGTATGCTTATCTGCTGTAATTATAACACACTCGTTAGGGGTAGAGCAAGCTTACAAATATAAAAACGCCTGCGGTGGGGAAGGGATTGTGAAATTAGAATGAAAAAAAGGGCCGAAAGTTGGTTGAAAGGGATTAAGCCAACTCGGCCCATATTTTGTTGTTCCTTTCTATAGTAACGTACGCTTGGTAATGAGTGCAGGTTCTAATGTGTAAAGGACATTATTAGAATTAGTGACAATTTCTGACATATCATCTTATATGAACTTGCTGCATGCAGCTAATTTTAATTATTTGGGCTTGCCGGGGAATTTATCTTTTTATCGAGCTGCTCTGCGAGGCGTTTTATGTGCTCTTCGGAATCTTCTTCGCCGGGACGGATTTTGGTGGCTTTTTGCCGGGGATTAATGATTGGTTTGATCAGTATCAAGAGCATTTTTTGTTCCTTGATTTTGTCCTTGCTGCTAAATGCTGCTCCAATTAGCGGCAGGTCCTTCAATCGTGGCGCACTCGGTTCTTTTTTGATTGGCTCGATTATTTTGAGGCCGCCGATGAGCATTGTTTTGCCATCGGGAATTGTACAAGGCATTTTTGCGCTGATTACATCGATTACTGGTTTATAATATGGATATTTACCCTTGTACTTTCCTTCTATGATGTCTTCGAGTTGGCGCATCTCTAATTTGATATCCAGTTTAAAGTTTTTGTTGTCGTCAGTCAGCTTCGGTGTAAGCCACATATGGGGGCCTAATTTTACCTTATCTCTTTTGGGTTGCGGCTCGTCGGAAGGACTGTTTGGTTCGTTATAACTTTTGATATATCGGTATTCTTCGGTGGGGCCTATTTCCGTCGTTGTACCTGCACGAGTGCGTACCAGCGGTGCAACGAGTGCTTTTGAATCATTATGAGCCTGAACGGCTTTGAGAAGGAAGGTGACTTGCAGGTCATCAAGTATAAGACCGTATGGTTTGCCGTTCTTCACTGCGGGATATGTTGCGGCGAGATGTTCCCTCCATGCATCTGAGAATTCCTCTGGATTTGCGTCGAGTCTGACGTCTTTGAGGAAATCATCGCTTACCGATAAGAATACGGTTTCAATCATGATTTCAGGTGTTGTTTTTTCCCACTCCCTGCGGGAAGAGCGTGTATCCTCTAAAAAGCGTTGGATTTGCCGGTGAATCTTATAGGTCTGCATGACAGCAAGTTTCTGTGGCGACTGCATCGGGTAAGCCATTATTGTTCCCTCTCCGGTATCACTAAGGCCATCCCAGCTATCCGGCTCAATGGTCTCCTGAATAAGCTGCACAAGACTCTGTGCCTGTATATAGCCGACCTGGCCGCCCTTCAAGACGCCGCCCATGCCGCCCTGGCCGTTCATCATCATGCTCCGCATTCCTAACATCCTGCCTGTTTGTCCATAATTGGCCGGCTCTGAAACAAGGTCGGAGATGTCATAAACGCAATGCAGCATCTTTTGGGGAAGCAAATCTTCTGATCCTATGAGAATTACTCCATCGTCCACAATATAGGTGAGTTCTCCAAATTCACCAGGCTGGCTTGAAGTAACACTGGCTATGAGAATCTCTAACGCCTTGCTAAGCCTGATACCTGGCAGCGGATCCATGCTTGCCGGTGTTGCTTGCTCGACCTCGGCATTATCGAGTAAATCCTTCCAGATTGGTTGTATTTGTACAGGCGGCGATACCGAATTCTCCAATATTTCTACCACTTCGCCGAAAGACATTCCCTGGTTCAGATCCGAAAGGTCAATAATCGTCTCCAGTTGGTCATAAACAGCTTTGTCAATTGGGTCTATCCCTATGATATTTCTGGTGGCGTGCTTATCTATCGACTGTGCGATTTGCTTTATGTTTTCAGGGGAGGTTTTTTCCGCATCAGTGGCATCCTCGATCAGATCAGAGATACCATTAATACGAAGCACCTTCTTTGGAGGAAGCACATCTGCCGTTCCTATGAGAATTACTCCTTCGTCCACAATATAGGTGAGCTTTGGCAGTCCTGTAGAAGAGACGCTGGTTAAGAGAATCTCCAGGGCTTTGCGAAGCTTAATGTGCGGCAGTGGGTCCATATTTGCCGGCGTGGATTGCTCGACCTCGGCATTATCGAGTAAATCCTTCCAGATGGGTTGTATTTGTAAAGGCGGCACTACTGAATTCTCCAACATTTCTACCACTTCACCAAAGGACATTCCATGGTTCAGGTCCGAAAGGTCAATAATCATCTCAAGTTGCTCATGGACAGTCTTGTCAATCGGGTCTAATCCTATTAAGGATTTTTTGATGTCGAGTTTTTTTATCCACTGGCCGATTTGGTTTATATCGTCGGCGGATGCCTTTGCGATAATCCACTTGTAAGTAGGCTGCGGGATAAGGACAATCGGCTCTTTGCCTTGCTCAATAATGGCGTCGTTACCGGGCTGTGTGCTTATGAGCGTCCTCAATGATTTGACAATCTCCTCTGGATCGCCGTTACGGATTTCAAAAATCTCTGTGATGGTCTGGTTTGCTTTGGTCTTTTCCTGCTCGCTGTAGCTGGGTGTTTCTGTTCTGCTCTTTGCTATTGCCGGGGGAGTAATCACTTTACTGGTTGAACTGGTTGATTCGACCACTGCCGGTTGCTCTGCCTGAGTCGAGTTATCCTGTTCGGAAGAAGCGGTTGTAGAAGCTGTTATTAGAATAAGCAGGTCATTATGTTCGGCTTGATTGTCCTGCCAGCCTGCAATTTTGTGAGCCCCAAAAAGCAGTGTCTGGCCATTTTTTGCAACATAGCGAGTGGCTTGAGACATTTCTTCTACCTTCCGGGGCATATGTGTTGTTTTTCCCTTAAACTCATGTTTTTCGAAGTCTAATGCCTGGGTAATCTTTAATTCAAACTGCATATCGATGTTTTTATTTGGT
>CAZIAN010000186.1:0-8823 GCA_964537355.1 uncultured Pirellulales bacterium
ATGGACGCCGTGAAGATAACAGCAGTGAAGCAGGGCATTAAACCCACCATCCCGCAAGTGGCGTCTTTTTACCGGGCGGCGCTTTCCAATATCAAAATGTTCGGTCGGATGTACGAGATGGGGATGATAGTGGGCCTTAAGATGAGGACTTTCGAGTTATTCAAAGATATGGGTCTGGGAATGAAAATGTTCAAAAAAGGCAAACTAAAGATGGTTCCCAGTTTTACCAGCGCATTAAGAACCCGGAAGATTTTTAATCGAGTCAAGAGTATCGAAAACAGAAATCGCAAAACATAACATAAATCGGTTAATAGTAACCAAATAAAATATATTTGAGAAATTCGTATTTTCTAATTGATATGTCCAGGGAGGTCAGCAAAAGATGACTGCAAAGTACGCTTATTATCCGGGTTGCTCGCTACACTCGACCGGCTCTGAATTCGATATATCATTTCGGGCCGTTTGTGAAAAGCTTGGTATGGATATTAAAGAGATCGAGGGATGGATATGCTGCGGCACCTCTCCTGCTCATAGTTCGTCCAGGCTTTTGTCGCTCGCACTTCCTTATGAAAATCTCTGTCTGGCGGAGAAAATGGGTTTGACAGACGTAGTCGCCCCGTGTGCCTCCTGTTTTGCAAGATTGAAGACGGCGATGTACGAAGCAAACGAGGACGCTGAGATAGCCGGTCAGATTAGTGAGGCCCTTGAAAAACCGCTGCCAAAATCGATGAATGTTTTAAATCCCATTGAGATATTTTGTAACCAGCAAGGTCTGGCTGAAGCGGTTACAAAGCAGTTGCCCGAATTAAAGGTTGTGTGCTATTACGGGTGTCTTCTTACCAGGCCTTCGAAGGTAATGCAGTTTGACGAGTGCGAGTATCCGATGGCTATGGACGAGCTGCTTCGCTCGATGGGCATTGAAACTCTCGACTGGTCTTATAAGACCGAGTGCTGCGGCGGCGCTCTTGCTATGACCCGCACTGACGTAGTTCTTAAGTTGACGCATGATATACTTGAGGAGGCAAAGGCGGTAGGGGCAAACGCTATTGCCGTTAGCTGCCCTTTATGTCATGTCAATCTGGACACACGGCAGACGGAGGTTGAGCAGGAATATGGTGTTCAGTACGGACTGCCGATATTTTACTTCACACAACTAATGGGGCTGGCAATGGGTATCGCCGGCGACAAACTGGGATTGCAGAAACATTTTGTCAGTACGGACGGATTATTGTCCGGTGTTTGAGAAGGATAGCTCTTCTTGGAATAGAAACGGGAGGCAAATAAGTGATTCAGACAACAGATAAAAAGGTTGGTGCTGTTCTCGTGGTTGGCGGGGGCGTCGGAGGTATGCAGGCTTCGCTCGATTTGGCTGAGGGGGGGTATAAGGTCTATTTAGTCGAAAGGGGGCCGTCTATCGGCGGGGTGATGGCACAGCTTGACAAGACGTTCCCGACTAACGACTGCGCGATGTGTACCCTTGCGCCGCGTATGGTCGATTGCGGCGGGCATATGAATATCGAGAAGATGACCTACTCCGAGATAGAATCAATCGAAGGCTCAGCGGGCAATTTTAAGGTCCGCGTCAGGAAAAAGGCACGCTACGTTGACCAGGAAAAGTGTACCGGCTGCGGAGAATGTGTTGAGAGCTGTCTCGTTAGAAACATTGTCTATTTAGATCAGCCGGGCCGTACGCCGGTTCAGATTGAAGAAGACGTGCGAGTCAAGGTGGACGACATTCTGAACAGGTATTCAGGCGGCCGCGAAATCATCGTTCCGATTCTTCACGATATTAACGAGGAGTTCAGGTGGCTGCCTCCGGAGGTCCTCTTTCGAGTAGCCGAGGTGACGGAGATTCCTATCGAGCACATCCTGCGGATTGCAAGCTTCTACAATGCCTTCAGTCTTAAGCCCAAGGGAAAGCATGTCATCCGTGTCTGTACGGGAACAGCGTGCTATGTCAAAGGTGCACAGCGCATTTTGGATACGTTTTCGAGGGAACTGGACGTCGAAGTAGGGGACGTAACGGACAACGGGCAGTTCAGCCTGGAGACAGTCAATTGTGTGGGTTGCTGCGGCCAGTCGCCTGTTATCACGGTCGATGATGATATATACGGATATGTGAACCAGACTATGCTTACCGGCGTGCTGGGCAAGTACACATAGGAAGGAGACAAAAATGTCGAAGATCAAACCTGAAGACCTCGACAAAATCGGAGAGAATATTAAGAGGACAATGCTTCTTAGAGAAGGCTCGTGCCGGGTGAAGATCATCGTTCACATGGGAACGTGCGGAATTGCCGCCGGGGCAAGAAACATCATGAAAGCTTTGATGGATGAGATCGAGAAGGCAGATTCGAAAGATATTCTTCTGACAATCTCGAGTTGTGCAGGACTTTGCAGCAGTGAGCCTATGATAACGATAGAAGAAAAAGACAAGCCGGGGGTGAAGTATGTTGAGCTTACTGCTGAAAAGGCAAAGGAAATTTTTGCCGGGCATGTCCTTGGTGGTAAGATTGTGAACGAATACGCACTTGCGGCCGGGAGCGAGAGAACGCTTTAAGGAGATTGCAACGATGCCACATATTACAAATGTAATGATTTGCACTTGCACGAATTGCATATCAAACGGCGCTCTTGATATCAGGGATTCACTGGAAGATCAGATTAAGCAGCGGGGATTGCAGGATGATGTCCTTGTCGTACCGACAGGAGCAAGTGGTCTTTGCGTCAATGGGCCTATCCTTATAGTGCAGCCCGAAGGAATTTTCTACCAGAAACTCAAGGGCAAAGACATTCCGAATCTTGTTGAGGAGCATTTTCTAAAAGGCCGGCCGGTAAAGAGCCTGATGTATGTTCCTCCTGGAGAAGAAAGCCCGATTCCTGAGCTTCGTTCGATTCCATTTTTCAAGGACCAGCGGTTGATTGCACTTCGTAACCGGGGACTGATCGATCCGGACAAGATCGATGAGTATATTGCCAGGGATGGTTACAAGGCACTGGCAAAGGCAGTGACATCGATGACGCAGGAAGAAGTCATCAAGGAAATATCCAATTCAGGGTTGCGGGGACGCGGCGGTGCTGGATTTCCAACGGGACGTAAATGGGACAGCAGAAGGAAAGACCCAAGAACGCCTAAGTACGTGGTTTGCAATGCCGACGAGGGAGATCCGGGCGCATTTATGGACAGGAGCATCGTCGAAGCGGACCCGCACTCGGTGATTGAAGGAATGGCTATCGGGGCATATGCTGTGGGGGCGTCGAGCGGGTATATGTATCTGCGAATGGAGTATCCACTTGCCGTCAAAAGAATACAACTGGCGATAGAGCAGGCCAGAGAGTACGGCTTGCTGGGCAAAGATATCTTTGGCAGCGGTTTTGATTTTGATTTGCAGGTATTTAAGGGTGCCGGGGCTTTTGTATGTGGTGAGACGACCGCTCTTGTAGCTTCTATTGAAGGCAAGATTCCTGAGCCGAGACAAAGACCTCCACGGACGACCCTATGGGATAAACCGGTCGTTATCAATAACGTTGAGACCTGGGCAAATGTACCTGTGATTTTAAACTGGGGGGCAAAATGGTTTGCGGAGATAGGAACCGAGAAAAGCAAGGGGACCAAGGTCTTCTCGCTGGCGGGGAATATCAATAATGCAGGTCTTGTGGAGGTGCCAATGGGCATAACCCTTCGGGATATTGTCTATAATATCGGAGGTGGTATTCCTAAAGGCAAGGAGTTCAAGGCTGTTCAGACAGGCGGGCCTTCCGGGGGTTTTCTTCCGTCCAGCCTGCTTGATCTATCGGTTGACTATGAGCAACTGGATGAGGCCGGTTCTATGATGGGTTCCGGCGGCATGGTAGTGATGGACGAGAATGTTTGTATGGTCGAAATGGCCAGGTATTTCGTTGCATTCACAAATGACGAATCCTGCGGCAAATGCACTTCCTGCCGAGAGGGTTCACTTGCACTTCTTGAGATTTTGACCAGGATGTGCAATGGAGAGGGAAAACAGGGAGATATCGAATTACTCGAAGAACTGGGAGAGGCAATCAGAGATGCTTCTCAGTGTGGATTAGGACAAAGCCTTCCAAATCCGGTATTGAGCTCGTTGAAACATTTCAGAGACGAATATCAAGCCCATATCGATGAAAAGAGATGTCCGGCCGGATTATGCAAGGCTTTAATCACATTTAATATTGATGAAGAGAAATGTATAGGATGTCGTTTGTGCGCCAAGAAATGTCCTCAGGATGCCATTTCGGGCGAGGCCAAAGAAGTGCACTCAATAGACCAAAGCAAGTGTATCAAATGTGGAGTTTGTCTCGACGCATGTAAGTCTGATGCGGTGTTAGTAGCATGATTTTGGATGATATAAGAAAGATTCTGGAAGCGGAATTCATCGTGGGCGATGATCTGCGGGGTGAAGATATAACAATAGCTTGTGGGTGTGACTTAATGAGCGATGTTTTGTCTTTTGTGAAGCCCGGAGCACTTTTGTTGACCGGTTTGATTAATCCGCAGGTGGTTCGTACGGCAGAAATGGCAGACCTGCGGGCAATATGCTTTGTTCGGGGAAAAATGCCCGCTCAGGAGACTATTGAATTGGCTCAATCCAAGAGTATCCCGTTATTGACGACGCCTCTGCTGCTATTTGAGTCTTGCGGTCGATTACACCGAAAAGGAGTTTCCGGCTGCTCTGAAAATAAGAAGAAGGTTAAATAGGTTTTTTTCAAGTGACGCCAGATAACAAAATAAGCAGGATTCAGGAATTAGTTTATGAAATAAGGGTAGGCGAAGTAATGAAGAAGGATGTTATTACGATTAATTCGCAGACCCATATGAGTGAGCTAAGGGGGATTTTGCGGGAGAAACGCATCTCCGGAGCGCCTGTAATGGACGGGGATGAAATGGTAGGTATTATTAGTATCGAGGATTTCATTAAGTGGCTGGCCGATAGGGAGCACGATTGCCCCATTAGTGATAAAATGAGCAAAGATGTTCAAACTCTTTATGCCGATGAGCCGTTGACCCAGGCGGTCAACAAATTCGAGCGGTATGGATTTGGCCGATTTGCCGTTATTGACCGTCAAAGCAGGCGGCTTCTTGGCATTATCACCAAGGGGGACATAGTTGAGGGCCTGCTTAACAAGCTGGAGATCGACCACTATAAAGAAGAGGAAGAGGTTTACCGCCGACGAGTTGAGCATTTTTTCGAGGATATTCTTGCGGACAAAGTTGTGCTTCTGTTTCAATACGATGTAGCGGGACACGATTTCAAACGGGCAGGAGAAGGCGCCAGCCGGCTAAAGGCCTCCTTAAAGCGCCTGGGCCTGGATCCTCAGGTAGTCCGCCGGGTTGCGATTGCTACATACGAAGCAGAGATGAACCTGGTCATCTATACGAATGGCGGCCAGATTCGCGCGCGTGTTGAACCGCATGAGATTTTTGTAAAAGTGGCGGATTCCGGGCCGGGAATCCCTGATGTCCAGCAGGTTTTGCAGCCGGGTTATTCGACCGCTCCGGAGTGGGTTAGAAACTTAGGCTTCGGAGCCGGTATGGGTCTTAACAATATCCTCAAGTGCGCCAGCAAGATGGAATTGAAATCTGAAGTAGGAAAAGGGACGCAATTGTATATTCGTGTCGACACCAAAAATGGAGCTATGAGTGAAATTAACTGAATTAATACAAAAGTTAAACCTTAGCGTCCGGTCGGCAAAAATGCATCTGGACCGCGAGGTTACCGGGGGCTATGCAAGCGATCTGCTTAGTGATGTCCTTGGTCATAGCAAAGAAGGAAATCTTTGGATTACTTTACAAATTCATCAGAATATAGTTGGTGTGGCCAGCATGAAAGACCTGGCTGGAATTATATTGGTAAATAACAGAGAACCTGAGCCGGAAACCCTGGAGAAAGCAGAGTTAGAAAAATTGCCGATTATGGTAACCGAGATGCCGACCTTCGAACTTGTCGGCAAGCTCTATAGCCTGGGAATTGTCGGAACGAAATAATGAGGAAAGTAAGAGCCGATCTACATCTGCATACTTGCCTTTCCCCCTGTGCCGACAATACGATGCAGACAGCAGCTATAATTGAGCAGGCTAAAAAAGTAGGTTTGGATATGATAGGTATATGTGACCATAATTCCGGTGAGAATGTAAGGGCGATGATGAAAGCCGGTGAGCGGCAGGGGCTTACAGTGATTCCTGGTGTTGAGGTTACCTCGCGGGAGGAAGTGCATATCCTCGGATTGTTCAGCACCGAGCAGGACCTGATGTGCCTTCAGGATATCATCTATGAAAACCTGCCCGGCCAAAATGATGAGGAGGCCTTCGGCCCTCAGTTGGTCATTGACGAATATGGTAATGTGGTGGGGCAGAATTCCAGGCTTTTGATAGGGGCAACAACCCTGACCTTAGAGCAGATTATCGATGCGATTCACCAATTCGCCGGACTGGCGATTGCCTCTCACATCGATCGCCAGCGATTCAGCCTGATTGGCCAGTTGGGTTTTATTCCCAAAGGATTGAAGCTGGATGCCGTGGAGGTCTCGATCCCATCCTCAGCCAGACAGGAGTATGACTATCCGGTGGTAACTTCTTCCGACGCTCATTTTCTGGAAGACATCGGAAGGAATTCTACCTGCTTTATGATAGAGGATATATCGGTCAGGGAGATTGGAAAAGCTCTGCGTAGCGAAATGGGAAGGATGGTAGTTCTAAATTGAATGGAAGATTTGTCGCTGCACATTCTGGACATTGCAGAAAACTCGATTAACGGTGCGGCAAGGAAAATTGAAATTATAATCGATGAAGACAGAGAGAAAGACTTGTTGACTATTGAGATTAAAGATGATGGTAAGGGCATGGACGAAAAGACCCTGAAAAAAGCTCTCGATCCCTTTTTCACGACCCGCAAGACTCGCAGAGTCGGCCTGGGGCTGTCCCTGCTGGCTCAGGCGGCCGAGGAGAGCGGCGGCAAGATGGAGCTGAACTCTATACCATGCGTGGGAACGACGGTCAGGGCGACGTTTCGCATGAGCCATCCGGACTGCAAACCTATGGGAGATATTAATGAGACAATGCGCATGTTGATTGCAGGGCACCCTGATATTAATTTCGTTTACGAACATCATAAAGACAATTCAATATATCGTTTTGATACGAGAGAAACATGAAGAAGATGATTACTTTAACTATTGACGACAAAAAGGTTGAGGTTGAAGAAGGTTCAACTGTTCTCCAGGCAGCCCAGAAGCTCGGCATCAAAATTCCTACTCTTTGCTACCATAGGTCTTTGTTACCCTACGGAGCGTGCCGTGTATGTCTGGTCGAATTAAAAAAATCGTGGGGTTCAAGCATTCAGGCTTCCTGTGTTTATCCTGCAGAGGAGGGATTGGTCGTACGAACTGATTCAGAGAGAGTCTTGAAGACCCGCCGGATTATGCTCGAATTGCTGTTAGCCCGTTGCCCGGATTCACCCCGGATAGTGGAAATGGCTAAAGAGATGGGCATTGAAGAACCTCGCTTTCCCAAGAAGAATGAGAATTGCATTCTTTGTGGACTCTGCACAAGAGTATGCGAGGAAAGAATGGGTGTCGGGGCCATCAGCTTTGTCAACAGGGGTTCAGAACGAAAAGTTAGCGTTCCCTATGACAAGCTTTCTCCTATTTGTATGACATGCGGGGCCTGCACAGTTGTCTGTCCTACCAATGATGTGGACCTCTCCAAAGTTACACTCAATAAGCCCATACCAATAATGGCCGATTATGATATGGGTCTTGTCCAAAGGTCTTCCATTTATATACCTTTTGCTCAGGCAATACCTAAAATAGCGCTGATTGACAAAAATACCTGTATGCACTTCCTTAATGATACGTGTAAATCCTGTGAGAATTTCTGTGAAGCCGGAGCTATCGACTATGAACAGCAGGATGAAATCGAGGAGCTGGATGTCGGTGCCGTTGTCCTTTCGCCCGGGTTTGAGCAATTTGATCCCGACCTCAAAAAGGAACTCGGCTACTCGAGGTATTCCAATGTCCTGTCCAGTCTTCAGTTCGAACGGCTTCTCTCGGCCAGCGGGCCGTTCCTCGGAAAGGTCCTGCGTATCTCCGATGAAAAAGCCCCCGGGAAGATTGCATGGATACAGTGTGTCGGCTCCAGAGAAGTAGAGTGCAACTATTGTTCCTCGGTCTGCTGTATGTATGCGACCAAGGAGGCTATTATTGCCAAGGAGCACGCTCCCGACCTCGAATGCACAATCTTTTTCATTGACATGCGCGCCTATGGCAAAGGATTTGACGCTTATTACGAACGTGCAAAGGAGCTTGGCGTTAAATATATTCGCTGTCGTCCCTCTTCGGTGAAAGAGGAGTCCAAAACCAAGAACCTCAAAATCACATATCAGGCCGCTGACGGCGAAATACTAACAGATGAGTTTGGCATGGTAGTCCTTTCCACAGGTTTGCGACCTCCGGCTGAGGTCCGCAAACTGGCGGATCAATTCGGAATCGAGCTTGATCAACATGGTTTTGCCGCCACGCTTCCTATGGCACCGGTTGAAACCTCAAAGCCCGGTGTTTATGTCTGTGGGCCTTTTGCTTCGCCGAAAGATATCCCTGAGACGGTCATGGAGGCCTCCGCAGGCGCCGCCAAGGCGATGGCGCTGCTTACGGAGCAGCGAAATACTCTAATCACGCATAAAGAATATCCACCTGAAATGGATGTTGCCGGCAAGGAGCCGCGCATCGGTGTGTTTGTATGTCACTGCGGCAGGAATATCGGCGGAGTCGCCGATGTGCCGGACGTAGTCGAATATGCCAAAACTCTGC
>CAZIAN010000187.1:0-1797 GCA_964537355.1 uncultured Pirellulales bacterium
TCGAAGTTCGGCGTCTTGAGAACAGGATGTCCGTTATACGCCATATCACCCCAGCCCTGGTCGTCGGCCATACAGAGCACAATATTAGGTTTTCTTGAAGGCTTGGCGCTCATATCCGAAACGCATCCCGCCGCTCCAAGACATACGCTGGCACCGGCCAATTTCAAAAAATCACGACGTTTAATATGCATTTAGTTGCCCCTTTCTTCATTGTCTAAAAAGCTCTCCGAATCTATCGGATTTGGAGTATTCGGTTCAAGTAACATATTAGAAATAGCGCCAGCATCCTTTTGATTGTTGTTTCTCTCTTTCCAAAGAGACTTGATTACTTGAATATTTGATAATTCCTTTTTTTCATTAAAATCATAGGCCCACGTGAACGGTTCATTTGCGTCTGGTTCATGAATAGTTAGAACAAGTAAGGACGAATCAGCAGACCATGCGATGTTTTCGTTCCAATTAATTGTCAAGTTCGGAAAATAGTCATGAGAATAGAAAAGATTCTTCTTCTTACCTCCAGATTTTACATCCACTTTGAAGTTTAGATCAAAAGCATGTCTGCGGATGAGCATTGCCGTTTTGGTTCTATCAGGTGACATAAGCCGCCTGGATACATCCGTCTTTATTTCTCCCATTAATTTACCTGGTAGAATGTCTGTCCAAAATTCCCATACAAAAAAGAGAAGCAAAAAAGCAAAAATTAACCGTAATGCTGTCCTGCCTTTTTTTGTTTTATAACCTTTAAATACTACAAGCCAAAGGAATAAAAACATTCCGAGAACTTCAATAAGACCAATAAGAGCAAGCATTAACATGTTGCCTCCTTTTCGTCATTCTGAAAAACAATCCAACCAGACGCAGCGTTTTCAAAAGTCTCCAGTTTGGCAATATTGAGATTTATCGATCAGGATAATGTCTAACCGATTTTACCGTCCCCGTCGATATCGAGCCCGTGAATCTCCTCGATCTTTTTAACCAGCTTACACAATGTGTCCTGCATTCTTATAAGCTGGTTTTCGAGAAACTGTACCCGGTCCTCAACCGTATCGGATTTTCGCTTCTGGCCATACATCAAACCTGTCTGTACGACCTCCCAAAGAATTCCCATATTTTATCCTCAATGAATTAACAAAACCTTAAATTTTCTTTACAACTATATCCCCCAATTCAAAGCGACTTTTAAATGCTGAGCATATTTTAAGCCGCTTTATTTTCCTAACTTTTCTCTAAGATAGATTCGAAGAGGGCATTGGCACAAATATCCACTGGCGTTGGGCAAAGCATATTCACAACTTTCGGGATTTGGTTCGAGACATTCAAGATAGTTTTCATTCCTGCAATATCTTGCTTTGCAAAGGTTTTCAAAGCCCGATTCTACGCAGGTAAAATTTTTCGAACACTGCATTCCCGGCATTATTTCTTCGATCAGATTTTTATATGCTTCTTTCATTATTTTATTCCTGAATACGAATTATGCGGTCTGTGCTTAAGAATATCAACGATGCCAATCCCGTAAAATAATACACCTGCAGTCAACCTTGTGGATTACTTATTTAGATTCTTTGCTAAATACACCCGCAGCGGGCACTGGCAAAAAAGAATCTTAATACCGAAGTCATACGAAACTGCAAACGAACAGGGTTCGGATGTCCCTTCGAGACAATGCAGACGCTGCTCGTCGCCGAAGTCTTTGGCTCTGCACAGGTTCTCGAACCCACTTTCTGCACATCTGAAGTTCTTCGGGCATTGCATTGAGTCGATGATTTCCTGGATTTTTTTTCTGTCTTCTTCTTTCAT
>CAZIAN010000187.1:1897-8805 GCA_964537355.1 uncultured Pirellulales bacterium
TTAAATTTCTGTACATCGGCTGTCCTGCCCATTAAGTCCGGGATCTTTTACCTACAGTGACATCTCTTAATAAGGTATTATTGTTATTTTATATCTTATGAGCCTTTTAGCAAATTTAAAATTAAAGGACAATGTCTGTAACTAATGTCTAACGGCCATATTTCAAGTTTTCGAAAACTCTTTTGACAGCTTTTATTTGGAAGCCTGTTTATTGAAACCGAAAGATTCTGCTATTGTCTCAATGCTTTTTCTAAAAGTGAGTATCAAACAGAAACTCACAATAAAAAGATTTATCATCGGCTGAACCTTTAATAATTCCTCCAAAGTTGTAAAATCCGCATCGAGCACATCGTCCATCAACGCTGTGAGAGTTCGGATAAATGGCAAATAAATACTCAATACGAGCATAATAATATTGATTGAGCTTTCGAACAACGCCACAACCGCCGAGTACCGGGGGATTATATACATACAGATGCCGCAAAGAATACAGAATCCGTAATAGAGGTTCTTATACAACGGCATTGTCTCAAGAGCACTAACTCGTACATTGATACCAAAAATATAGTCAAGCAGAATAAACAGAGGAGTAATATAAAAGTACCATCTCGCAACAGAATTTCTGAAATCAAAGCTCATTGTCTCTCGCATATTTTCGCTTTTAATTAAAATGTTATAGTTTTAGCCCTGAGAGCAGTCAATGCGAATACCGCAGAGAAATCTGACAGATACATTAAGAATCTGAACGCTCCTGTTCGACAAAAATCAGTTCCTCAACATCAAAGCCTGCATTTTCTGCTGTCTTAACGAGTTTGTCGATAGTGGATTTACTCAGCGTCTTTTCTCTGGCCAGTATCCATAGATACGACTTTTTTGGCCCGCAGACCAATGAATAAGAATAGTTTTCGTGGTCAAGCGAAATTACATTGTAGCCGCCGTAGAACGGCCAAAAAAACGTAACCTTCAGCCGGCCGACCGTCCTTCCCTTTATAAAATAAGCCCGTCCGCGCACTTGTTTCCATTTTCCGCCGGCTTTATCGAAGCCCCTGTTCAAAACATCTATTCCGCCGTCCTTCCTCAGGGTATAAGTCGTATAAACATCGGTAAGGCCGCGTTCAAAACTGTGGTCCAGCCTCGCTATTTCATACCATTTACCCAGATACCGGTTGACATCAAAGTTTTGAACCGCTTCGGCGCCGGAAGGGATATTGCTGCATCCGGCCAAATTAAATAACATAAGAATACTCATTATCGTTTTTCTCATAATTTTTATCACCTCATTAAGCCACAAGCTCATTAGTAACATTAATCACACGTCATTCAAGCGATTTTAATGTTCATTTTTTTGATTTTTTGGATCCCCATGTTCGGATTCACGCTGTTCAAGAAGCTTTGCTAGCCTATTAGCGGAGTCCGCAACAAGGATACCTTTTAATTTTTTATTGCTAATGAATTGGCCAGCTTCTTCGGACAAATCAAGAGCATCTTTCACTGATTTCTCAGTAGATGCTGCCAAAGATTCAAGGCGGCGATAGTACTCCACAATTGGATCAATCCAATCCCAGGCATCCTGTTTTTCTGGATACTTTTTGACAATTTCATCACGAAGTTCCGGAAGATCAATAATGGATGAAGCTGCATTTTGCCGTATCTCTTCAATTCGTTCTTCAATTGAATGGGCATTTTCTTGCTTGCTGCGTTTCAAGCTATCTCGATATCCAAGCAAAACCACGGCCAAAGGAACAGTAATAAAAATAATTACAAAGAATGTTAACAAATCGATCATTTGTAAGTACTATAAATAGTGTATTTATTGTTGTATTACGACTTTATTTTCCAATCAATCATCAACAAGTTTAAATTCTCTTTTATGTTTAGCGAATTAATCTTTTTTCATTTCCAATCTCGTCGATATTTTTCGGTTATTGCTTTTCAGCCAGCCACCATGATGGTTTTTTGCGGTTCGAATAATCCAGATAAATCTTAAAAACGTCCCCTTGTGAATCTTTCACAATGTAATAGCGGCGATGCCTTCGCGTGCGCCAATTTTGGCTGCTTGGCGGTAGGTTGCCATAACCGGTATCGATGTGTTCGTCCAGCACTTCGGTGACTTCGTGTATTTGACCTCGCCATTTGAAACTCACCGGTTGGGGTGAAGTCTCGGCCGTTTCCACCTCAATATTTTCTCCAACGAATTCTTCCATATTAAACTGTTCTGGAACTAAAAGCACATGCCGATGATTATCCGGATTATTCCCACTTTTGCAACTCGATAATGTTTCCTTCCGGGTCGGTCATATAGATAAATGTGATTATGCCGGCCTCAGGGATATCCACAGTGACCATCTCGCCGACGCAAGCACCGCCTGCGGCTGTAACCTCGTCTCTGGCCGCTTCGACGTCTTCAACCTCGAAGGCAAGATGCGCCAGCCCCGGGCGATTGATAGCTGTTTCCGGGCGGTTCTGTGCAGTGTTGTACTGGAATATCTCAAGTGTGGGCCCATCATCGCCATAACCCGGCAGCCGCAAATGAATGCCTCTGACCTCGGCATCGGGGATGCCCGTACAACGTTCGACCCATTCTCCGGTAGCGGCCCTTTCCGGAGGAACTTCCATACAGCCGAGAACCTGACAGTAAAAATCGGCAAGATTCCGCCAATCCCTCGCTACAATATTTGTGTGCTTGTATTTTGCCTTAATCATTTTACAGCCTTATTACTTTTATATTGTTTTCGTATCTCAAAAAGCTCATTGACTTTTACTTTCACGTTCATTCGACTTAAGCACTCGTTTGATTTCAGATGTTAATAAATGCCCAATGACAAGATGAAACGCAAACAGGTAATATAAAACTGCGATAATCGCAAATATAATAGCTGCAAAAGTACCGAACTCTACTGTCCTAACTTTAAGAATGATAAGTATCATTATAATGATCGGAACATAACTACGAACTTGTATAACCGTTATATCGAGTTTCGTTTTTTTCTCCGAGTCGGACTCGACATTAATTTTAATTTTATCGATGAAAACAAAGGGATTATAACCTATGAAATTATCTCGAGAGTAACGCCGCCAGTCAAAACCTAAAATTATAAAAGGAATATGAGTGGAAGAAATGTGGTTGTTCACTATAGAGTGCTTGATACTTCTTTTCGCCAACAATTTGGAAATTAATTCAACAGTAGTTTGTGGATCAGCGTCCGTTACCAAATTGAATTTCCTTTTCCACATTTTTTTATACTTTCACTATTGCTTATGGTTTCCATATAAATCCAAAACAACGTTAATTCTGCAATATAAGACGCCTGAGCTTCACGAGTTTCGGCTCACCTTTTGTTCTTTTTGCATACTTTCTTTAAGGTAGTCTTGCCGACATAAATCATAAGTACCCAGACCAGCTTAACACGCCCGGCTAAGGTGTTTGAGAACAAAAAAACTCGCGAAAGCAGAAAATACAGCGTAAAAGACGAATTATCAAGAAAAAAATAGAAAAGAGTATATGGGCACAAGAGAAATTACTTTTGCACTTGTTGGGTGGCTTTTTCAAGGTGCCCGAGCAGATATTTTTTGTTGGGGCCGTCTAAATGCTGCCAGGGCAGGATTTCTTCGGTGTCGAATTGCCTATGAGCGAGATTTTCCAAATCTAAGCCGAATTTTTCGAATGCTCTTTGCCATATCTCGAAGTCAAAACATTCATTCCACAAATCGAACTTGGCGCCGTCCCGCCAGGCCGCTTCGATAACATCACTTAAACGTCTGTCGCCCCGGCCAATCACCGATTCCAGTACGCTGCATCTTATATTGTGGAACTTGAACTGAAGGAATTTAGCCCGCAGTTTCATCTTCTCTTTGATTATCATTTCTTTTGCCTGCTCGAAATAGCTTAACGGCTTTTGCCCCAGCCAGGCGAACGGGGTATGAGGCTTCGGCACAAACCAGCTTACCGTAATATTAATCTGGCCGGTCTTGCCGTCTATGTTTTTTCTCAGTTTCGCCAATTCGAATGACAATTGCACAATCCGTTTTACGTCCTCGGCGGTTTCTCCGGGCAGGCCGACCATAAAATATAATTTCAATCGCTGCCAGCCGGCCCGGTATGCCGCTTCGACGGCGGCGAACAAATCTTCGTTTTTGAGAGGTTTATTTAAGACTTGTCTTAACTTTTCACTTGCCGCCTCGACGGCTATAGTAAGGCCGCCTTTCCTCACCGAGGTCAGTAATTTTGGAAGCAGTTTCAACTGCTTGTCAACTCGCAGACTCGGCAGTGATAAGCCCACGTGCTTATCCTGAAAATACGCTCCAAGGCCGGCAACCAGTTCTTCGAGTTTAGGATAATCGGCGCTTGATAAACTGAGCAAACTGACGGTATCATATCCTGTTGAGTGATAACAGGCCCTGGCTATATCGATAATTTTTTCAACGCTGCGATAGCGGACAGGCCTTCTGCAAAAGCTCGCCTGGCAGAACCTGCATCGGCCCGGACAGCCGCGCATAATCTCAACGCTTACTCTCTCATGGACGGCCTGCACAAACGGTACTATTGGGTGATGCGGAACGGCGGCATTTTCAAAGTCTTCTACGACAGCGCTATTAAATTGCGTGGGTAATCCGGATGAATTGGCCTTAAACGATTTTATTTTGGTCCCTTCATATTCGAACTCATAGAGAGATGGGACATAAGCGAAGTCGAATTTCTTAGCGGCGCAGAGAAGGATTTGTTCTTTTGTAGCACCGGCTTTTTTTTGTGCCCTAATCAGTTGGGCAAGCTCAACTACCGCTTCTTCGCCATCGCCCAATAAAAACAAATCTATAAACTCAGCGAGCGGTTCACCGCAATTAGCCATACTGCCGCCGGCGATTATCAATGGGTCGTCTTCGGTTCTGTTGCGGCTTCGAATCTCTATACCGCCGAGGTCGAGCATATTAAGCACGTTGGTATAGCAAAGCTCGCTGCTCAAACTAAAGCCTACGATGTCAAAGCTCTTTAGGGATGCTTTGGATTCCAGGCTAAACAGGGGAATTTCTTTCTCACGCAGCACCTTTTCTGCATCAATCCACGGCGTAAAGACCCTTTCGGCGGCCACACCATCAAGGCTGTTGAGAACTTCATATATAATCGCTATTCCGCTGTTACTCATGCCGACTTCATATATATCCGGAAAGCATAATGCAACTGTCAGCTCACATTGCAAAAGGTCTTTTTTAATCTGGTTTACCTCCCCGCCTATATATCTGGAAGGGCTGCGAACAAAGGGGAGAAACTCCCGTTCAATACGCTCGGCCAATATTGTTACTTCTTTTTTATCCATACCGGCATTATAAACTGATTATTGATTATTTTCTATTGATTATCGCTCGAATATCAATTATGAATTCCTCTCATAGAAAGGATTTCTTGTGAACACAAAGATTGGTCATGTTGTGATAGTGTTCTTCGCCACTTATTTAATCTTGGATTTCCCAAACAGTCCGTGACAAATGAACAGGCGTTTGATAATATAGAACCCATGGAGACCATTCAATCAAGTTTCGACCATCTGGCACGAGAGAACCCAATGGGTGAAGTACGCAAGTACGCAAGTACGCTCTGAGGCTCGGCGTACGGAGAAAATTATGGTCTCCGACCGTTTATCTGGGAAATGTCAGATCAAGTATTTTGCTTTACGATCATATGTTAGTGCCACAAATCAGTAATGTAATAGGGAGGTAGTTATGGAGAACTTTTTTGGCTTCTTATTTTTCGGGGGGATAGTGGGGGTAATAGCAATGTTCATCTCATGGATTTGGGTCATTGTGATTGCATTCGGGGAATCGGCCGGCTGGGGCATCGGTTCATTGCTCCTTAATCCGGTTGCTCTCATTTATGCGATTACTCGCGCAAAAAAGTGCAAGACTCCTCTAGTTTTGTTTTCAGTTGGCTTGGTTTTGTATATCGGAATGATGTTAACAGAGACGCTCGATTTATCTGTTGATACCAACGAACAATTCGAGCTGGACAGCGGGCATCGGCTGGTTATGGGGACATTCGCACGTGTAGTTGTAATTGCAAAAGATTCGGATGCGGCCGGAAAATGCATCGAAAACGCTTTTATACAAATCAACAAAGTTGACGATTTGATGAGTGACTACAAGAGCGATTCGGAAATAAGCAGTGTAAACAGGGACGGATTCAAAAAAGCGGTACCGATCAGTCAGTCAACCTGCGAGGTTTTACAAAGAAGCATTGAATTCAGCAAGCTTACCGATGGCGCATTTGATATTACCGTTGGGCCTCTGGTGGAATTGTTTCGCAAGGCCAAAAACAAACAAGTCCTTCCCAGCCAGGATGAAATCACCGATGCCAAATCGAAAGTTGGCTTTGAAAAACTGAAAATTGATGAAGAAAACAGGACAGTGCAGTTCACAGTCGAGGGTATGCAGCTTGACCTGGGCGGCATTGCGAAAGGTTATGCCGCTGACAAGGCGGTCGAGACGATGCAAACCCATGGGGCAATCGGGGGTATGGTCGATCTCGGTGGTGATATTCGATGCTTCGGCGCGCCGTTAAAAGGCAGGGACCACTGGGTGATCGGACTGCAGAATCCGAATATGGGGGAAGATTCGGCCGGACCTGAAGTTTTATTGAAGTTGAAAATTACCAACGGGGCCATAGCTACAAGCGGCGATTATCAGCAGTTCATTATGATAGAAGGCAAACGCCACAGCCATATCATGGACCGTAAGACAGGAACAAGTGCCGAAGGTCTTTCAAGCGTAACCATCATAGCCGATAATGCAACTAATGCCGATGCGTTAGCTACCGCTGTAAGTGTAATGGGGTATGAGAACGGCCTTGAATTAATTGAGAAAATCCCGGGCACTGAGGCGATTTTGATAACTTCTGAGCCGGAATTTAAGCTTGCCAA
>CAZIAN010000188.1:0-8804 GCA_964537355.1 uncultured Pirellulales bacterium
AAATCAAAGGCCCAGCGTCTTTCCGCGATTTCCACAAACGTGCCTGTGCCTTCGGATCGAAAATAATGCTCCGGCCGCTCGCGATATTCCCGACCGCCGAATCGGTTTTTGTTATTTTTTCTTTTACCTGCTCCTGTGTTTCGCCCGTATGCTCGACTAAAAGAACAGCGGCCGCTCCGGCAGGTAAAAGGTCGCGATATTCAGGCAAAGCATCTACTGCCATATCGATGAATGTCTTATCCATCAGCTCACATACCGAGACATCATTATCGATGGTGATTGGTACCGCCTTTGCCATTTTCTCAAGACAGTCGAACTCAAGCTGCAGTAGCCCCTTCGCTTTCGGCAATGCTACAGTTTTTAGTGTGATTTTTGTGAAAATCGCCAGCGTTCCTTCTGAACCTGTTAATAATCTGGCTAAATCAATCCCGCCGTCATGACATATCCCGGCAATGTTATAACCGCTTCGATTTCGCTTTGTTTTAGGCTGTGCTTTCTTAATGATTTCTTCTTTGTCGCTGAGCACAGCCAAACAATCTTTTGCAATCAAGGCGGCTTTATCCTGAGTTGCTTTTTCCGGGTCAAAGTTATTTATGAATTCGGCTACGCTGCCGTCAGCCAAAACCGCTTCGATGCTTTCGACATGGTCGGCGATAAAACCATATTCGAGGGAATGAGAGCCTGTGGAATTATTGGCGACCACTCCGCCGACTACCGCACGATTGGCGCTGGACGGGTCAGGTCCGATTTTCCTACAATGCCTGGCCAGAACCTTATTTAAATCGTCCAGCACTACGCCCGGCTGGCAAACTACCGTTTGTCCTTCGTCTTCGACATCAATAATCCTGTTCATATACCGGGTCATATCAAAGACTATGCCGCTGCACAGCGACTCGCCCGCTAATCCGCTTCCTGCTCCGCGAGCGACGACCGGTATAGCGTTGGAGCGTGCATATTTCACGACGGTAACCACATCGCCGGCATCACGCGGGGCAACAATACATTTGGGAACAATCCTGTAAATGCTCGCATCGGTGCTGTAAGCGGCTCTGTGCAGTATATCGGCAAATACGTCTCCTCGTACAACTTCAGCCAAATCGGATGCAATTTGCTCTGGCCCTGCTTTCATCACTTCTTTTATGTCCTTCTGTAATTGTGTTCTTCTCGGCTTTTACTCGAAATCACGAGGCAGGAACTGGGTTTGTGAAATGGCTCCGCTCATCCGCAGGACTGCAATGTCATCTTCACCAACTTGTCCGCTGATGAACTGTTGAACGACAGGATGGGGATGGTTACGAATATGGTCTGCATTGCCGTCTGCAATAATTTTGCCGTTATGCAGCATGACGATACGGTCGGCTATTTTATAAGCGCTTTTCATATCATGGGTAACAACAACGGATGTTACGCTAAGCTCTTTTTGCAGTTTTAAGACAAGCTCGTTGATGACATCTGAGCGGATAGGGTCGAGCCCCGTAGTCGGCTCATCATATAAAATTATCTCCGGATTGAGTGCAATTGCTCTTGCAAGCGCCACTCTCTTTTGCTGGCCTCCGGAAAGGTTTGACGGATAAAATTGCTGAAAACCATCAAGGCCCACCATTGCTAATTTGGATTTGACAAGCTCTTCGACCTCTTTCCAATCGGTTATCTCACAATGCTGTCTTATCGGAAATATGATGTTTTCGGTAACGTTGAGACTGTCGAACAACGCACCTCCCTGGAAAAGAAAACCGTAATGCGTACGGATATTGTGTAATTTATTCTCACTGAGGTTATCGATACGGTGCTTTTTAAAATAAACCTCGCCGGAGTTCGGTCTCAATAAAACTATTAAATGTTTTACTAAAACGGTTTTGCCGCATCCACTCGGTCCGATGATAACGGTCGTCTTGCCTTTCTCGATATTCAAGGAAATGTTATCCAGAACGACATTAGTACCGAACATTTTAGTAAGGTTCTTAACGGTAAGCATCCCGTTAGTGCTTTTTTCCATATCAAGATTATTATCGTATTTCTTTTTCACCTGATGTTCTTTTTATTTGCCTAATGCTATCATTAAACCATACTTCTGAGCGGCCAAAACGTGTCGTAAATTGCCTTGGAAATCACTACCAGTGCAAAATCCAGTGCTAATATGGAAATAAAACTGGCCACAAATGCTTCTGTGCATGCCTGGCCGACGCCCTGTGCCCCTTCTTTGCATGTAAAACCCTTATAACAGCTAATAGCTGCAATAGCTACGCCAAAGAACAAACCTTTCACAATTCCAATAAATACATCCCACTTTTCTACAGTGTCGGCGCTATGGAGCCAATACGCCCGACTATTAATTCCCAATTGTACAACGCTTACGAGATATCCGCCTATAATACCCATCAAATCAGCGAAAACAATCAGAACCGGGGTAAGCAGCAGACATGCCAGAATCCGCGGCGCAACCAGATATTTTACCGGGTCGGTCCCCATACTCCTGATTGCGTCAATTTGTTCGGTAACGTTCATTGTTCCCAGTTCAGCCGTCAAAGCACCCCCGATGCGTCCTGCCAACATAACTGCAGTTAGCACAGGTCCCAGCTCTTTTACGACAGCAATATTAATCAGAGAGCCCAGGTACTCTTGTAAACCCATACCTGCAAGCTGGCCATATGTCTGAATTGACAAAGTCATTCCAACAAATGCTCCGGTTATCATAACAACCGGGACACTGCGAACACCAATGAAATACATTTGTGCACATATCAATGAGTAGGTATGAGTATTGCGACAACTCCGAAAAGATGCAATCATCGAATGCCAGATAAAGCGCGCAAACCGACCCATATTGTCAACGCTACTTATTGCTTTAGCTCCCACTATTCCAATCATGGTATTTTGCTCCAAAAACAAAATATCAGGACACATTCCACTTCTGAACTATAATAGTAAATAGACCAATACCCATAGTCAATAGTCATTTACCCATCGAATGAAATGGAAAATCCTTTTGAACTTTATCGCACATCCTTGTTGCCAGCATATCACAAACTCTGCCCCTTTAGGCTGGTTATTCCCGGTTCTCTACCTCACCCAGAGAAGAGATAATAATTGATTTCCATCAATTAATCACAACGAAAAACATATCAATACTATAACAACTCATTTATCGGGTTTATTACGTTTACAAATAAATCCGATATTGATTTTTATGTCAGTTTTTCTTTAATTTAAGAACTCGGGAATAATGCAATGTCCTACCCGTTTAGTACCCACCCTTTCCGATAAGTCTTACGGATATACTGATCCGCCTCCGGACAATTGGTGGCTTTTAGGTTTTCGGCATCCCATT
This sequence comes from uncultured Pirellulales bacterium, assembly GCA_964537355.1. Taxonomy (GTDB): domain Bacteria; phylum Planctomycetota; class Phycisphaerae; order Sedimentisphaerales; family Anaerobacaceae; genus NIOZ-UU13. Next base: position 3,329 of record CAZIAN010000188.1, read on the forward strand.
GGAGTTTCTGGCCCACGCGGTATGCGACCAGTGCAAGCATATTATTTTCGATTAGCATACCGGAATAATCGAAATTGCAAAGCGTAGGTTTGCCCGTCTTACATGCGATTATCCACTCATTATGGTGGCCGGGTGATGGTGGAATTAAATCTTTTGGCTTCGGCGAGCTGTACTGTGTCATATCGTTTTCAACTCTTGGCATCAGAATTCTATATCCGTAATCGGCCAAAAGCCAGCCCTTGTCACCCTTGAAGAGGACGCCCTTAAACAATTTTTCACGGTCAAATGCCTCTGCTGGCATACCGGGTTTTTTGCCGCCATCATACCAGTAAACCTTGAGAGCCGGTCGCCAATCATTGGCCGGATGGTCCCATTCGGCTGTGAGCCACTGTGGACATGTATCAGTGTTGACTGGAGTTCCGGCTGCTTCGCAGGTTGTGGCAAGTTTCAGGTCAAGCGCCCAGCATGCCATGTCCATCATATGGCTGCCCATATCCCCAATCTGTCCGCTGCCGAAGTCCCAGTAGGGGTTCCATGCAAGGCAACCGCCGAAATAGGCGGGATTATAGGGATGCATCTTTGAAGGACCAATCCATAGATCCCAGTTGATGTGGTCAGGAACTGGTGTACCGCCCGGCAGATAGCTGCCTCCTTTAGGCATCCGGCTGCACCAGACGCGGGCTTCCTTTACAGTTCCAATTGCGCCGTTTCTGATAAGCTCGACCATACGGCGATAATTGTCCGAGGCATGTATCTGAGTCCCCATCTGTGTTGCTATTTTGTTTTTGTTCTTGAGGTATGTCTTGCGAACCATGCGAGCTTCTTCTACTGAGTTGGCTAACGGCTTTTCACTGTAAACGTGTTTGCCGCGATTCATGGCCCAGACGTTGACAAAAGCATGTGTGTGGTCGGTTGTCGCGCAGACGACAGCATCGATGTCCTTCTGCTCAAGACACTTTCGCCAGTCAATATATGTTTTTGCCCTCGGGAATTGTTTAGCTGCCTCGGCGAGGTTCTTCCCGTTTACATCGCATAGGGCCACGATGTTCTCGCTCTTGACGTTGTTCATATCGGCACGGCCTCGGCCACTCACGCCGATGACAGCGATATTTAGCTTTTCATTCGGCGAGTTGCCTGCCTTTAAGATGCCAGATTTCAGAATAACCAGGCCTGCTCCGGCCATTGTGCTTTGTTTAAGGAATGTACGACGTTTCATTACTTACCTCCATCAGTTAAAGCCATGCTTAAAACATTGTTCATAGTCTAAGGAACTCCTTGCGGAGAATAAATCCTACTTTGTAGTAACTTTCAATTGAGTATATATTGAGTATATAAGGTAGACAGAAAAGAGTCCACTTTTTTTCTGGAATCTGCAATATTTTCACAATATACCAAATTTTGCATAAGATATATTTTTTATAACACCAACTTCAATAGATATCTGTCTTATTCACAAAGGTAGCTTCAATAAACACATTCTTTTGCTGCGTCAGCAAATACTTTAAGGTTCTCGACGGGTGTCTCAAAGAAGTGGTCACATGCGGCGCAGATATATCCACCGTTGGGGCCGACTTTTTCAAAAAGTTCATGCACTTCTGCCCGAATATCTTCTTTTGTGCCGTTAGTAAGAATGCTGAACTGGTCCATTCCCCCTATAAGCGCCAGGCGGTTATCAACTTTTGCTGCGAACTCCCATGGCTCCTGATTGCCGCCGATGCTGCTTGGCGCCAAAGTCTCGGAAACATCGCATCCGTTGGCAATAATCATCTCTTCTATTCCCAGTGTCCCGCCACAGGTGTGGTAGCTGACCTTGAATCCCAGCTCGTGAAGGGCGTTGTGAATTTTACGGTCATAGGGTGTGCAGAATTCCTTATGCAGATTGGGGGATATGAGTGTTGAGGATGCTGCTCCGCCCCCGGTCTCAATCAGGTCAAACTTTGCGCCTTTCATAGATTCGATAAACCGCAATTTCTTTTCCAATAGGCAGCTCAGAAACTCATGCACCCAATCCGGCTTATCCAAACAAGCAAGGAGCAGGTCGTTAACATCCATAAGACAGCAGGCGTGCTGCCAGCAGCCTGCCTGGTCACCCCAGACAAATCCGCGTAAAATCCCACGGTCACCGAGCTGATCGTATAACTTGCTGACTGGTTCCAGGCTTAGTGTGGGTACAGGCATATATTTTCCTATCAGCCTTATATCTTCATCTTGCTTGACCATATATTCGGTTACCCAGGTGGTTTTCCTGTCACCGGCGTTTTTGTAGGTAAGAGTGCCTTCCGGCGTGTGGATGATATAATTGACAGCGCGATTGTTCGGGTCGCTGCTGATAACGTCCGGTTCAATTCTCCAGTTGTCTGTGGATGATTTTAGTGCCGCACTTTGCAGTTGTGTCTGGCCCACGTCACCGAAGTACTGGGCCTGTGCATCGAAGCCGAACTTTTCAAACGCATCCAGGTCACTCATCCCGCCCAGATACTTGTCCAGGTGGTACTGTTGCCACTGGTGTAATGAGACCGGCAGGCGGTCAGGCTTTTCTCTATTCAATGCACGCATCATACGTTCTTTTGATGTCATCGTTAAATTCCTAATTTTCTAAACAAATTAGTCCTGATGAAACACTTCTTCCATATTGGCCCACCATTCGCCATCTTTTCGTGTTGGTATCGGAGCCTGGCATGGTTCGCAGAATGTCCACCATTTCTGTGTTGTGGGGTCGGCGGCCATTTTGTTCATATCGGCCTGGAAGTCGTCGCCGGTATATTCGAAGTATCCGAAAAGATAGTATTGACCCTTTTCCAGTTCACCGAGATAAATCGAGTAGTTGCGGATATTACACTCTTTTATCTTTTTGAGTACTCCCGGCCATACATCTGCGTGCAGCTTCTTATATTCTTCGAGTTTTTCCGCTCTGAGGCCGATGACGCTGCCATAGCGTGTTACATTTTGCTGTGCACATCCGGCAAATATAACGCTAAAGACCAGTAATGCCGTAGTGACTATTATCAACTTCATGCAATTTCTCATTACAATATTCTCCTTTCAAATTTATTAAAACTGCCCTTTAAACTCGTCGGCATTCTCTTGTGTAATGGGTGGACAACTGACCGGATAGGCCTTGTCGAGTTTTTCACCCTGAAGATATTTGACTGCCAGGCGGATTGCGCTTCGGCCTTCTTCCTCAGGCTGCTGATAGCTGGTTCCCGTAAGTATTCCCTGTTTGATTGCCTCTATCGCTTCCTTGCTGCCCCCCATACCTACAATTTTGATGTCTGTGCGTCCGGCTTTTTGGCATACCTGAGCCGCAGCGATCGCGAAGTTGTCTCCGTGAGCATAGACGCCATTGAGGTTGGGGTACTTTTGCAGCAGGGTCTGCATTTCGGTCTTTACTATATCACGTTCACCCTTGTGGGGAATACGTGCAATAGGTTTAATGTTCGGATAGTCCTTAAGCACGTCACGTAGAGCTTTGCTCCGCGCAACCTCAGGCCCGGTTCCGAGATGCTGGTGGAATTCAACGAGTTCACCCTTTCCCCCCATTGCTTCGGCCAGAATCTTTGCTGAAGTAACTGCACCGTCATATGTGTCAGTCCCGGTGTAACAAATATATTCGCAATCGGAGCCGATCTCGCGATTGACAATAATGACGGGAATTTTGTTGCGGTTGAGCATCTGCACGCCTCGTACCAGTGGTTCTTTCTTCATCGGAACCAGGCAGACTACATCCACGCGTTTGGCAATAATTTCTTTTATCTGCTCGATTTGTAGGACCGGGTCCTCCTTGGCGTTAAGGATTGTGACTTCGACGCCGAGTTTTTGGGCCTCGTCTCTTGCTCCAAGACGCATGTTCTGCCAGTAGGGGTGATCCAGGGTCATCAAAAAACCGATCTGTTTTTTTTGCGGCCTGCGATCTTTGCAGCCGCCTGCCACAACAGCCAAAAGCACCATAACTCCAATCATGGTTTTAGTCACTTTGATGGAATTCATCCTGAAGTCTTCCTTTCTAATCTTAATTTTGTTTTTCAAAGATACTACTTGCGGCTACGTTTCTTGGCCAGTACATCAACAGTTACAACAATAACAATAATCAGACCTGTAACAACCTTTCGGTACTCGGCTCCGACGCTGAACTGCGTTAAAAGATTGTCAATCACTCGCAGCAAAAGCACCCCGGACAGCGTTGCAGTCAGGCCGCCGCTGCCTCCACCTAATGGAGTGCCGCCCACAATCACGCTGGCGATAACGTCCAGTTCTTTGCCCGTGTGACTTTCAGCCTGGGCGGTTGCAGTCATAGCCAGAAATATGGCCGCGGCTATAGCACAGGTCAGGCCACAGAGCATATAAGTCAACATTTTTATCCTGTGAGTATTTACACCGGCTAGCCAAGCGGCTTCCTCGTTACCGCCTATAGCAAAAATATAGTGGCCGAAACGTGTGAAGCGAAGCAGGTATGTGCCGATACCGAATACCACCAGAAAGAGCACAATAGGCATAGAAATCTGGTAGCTTTGCCCGAAGATTGGGATTTGAGCATCGTAAATCCAGCTAAACTGATTGCGCAGAGCGATGTCGGCAACCTGTTTGGCCTGGCCGCCACGGGTAAGGATGAGTGCTATGCCGCGAAAAACGAGCATTGTGCTTAGCGTTACAACAAAAGGATTTACTCCTACTCTGGCGATAAGCACGCCGTTAATCGCGCCGAGGCTAATCCCAACCAGAGCTGTCAATAGCAGCGCCGCTGAAATCGCTACCACAGCACCATGAGACGAAAGACTGTCCATAGTCAAAACAAGGATTACACTGCAGACAGCGGTGTTGGATGCTACGGACAAGTCAAATCCGCCTGCTATCATTACAAAGGTCATGCCGATGGCTATAATCCCAAGTGCTGCGGCATTTGTGAGCAGGTTGTCAACAAGATTAGTCCAGCTAAAAAACGTAGGACTCCTAAAAGAAGCAAAAGCACACAGAACAGCCAGGAGAATCAGGATGGAAGCCTGCTGCAGCTTCTTAAATGAGAGGGTACTTCGAATTCCGCCGGCTCTGGGCTTGTTGGTATCTTTACTCATTCAGGCTTTGTCCTTTCTTGCGCATTCGGCAAAAAGTTCATCCTCGTCGGTTTCATGTCCCAATATTTCCCCGACCAAGCGGCCATTTCGAATAATTAAGATGCGGTCGGCCAGTTTGGTAATCTCTATCAGTTCAGATGAGATGAGGATTATTGCTTTTCCCTCACAGGCCAAATCCATAATAAGTCTGTACATTTGGGCCTTAGTGCCGACGTCGATACCCTGAGTGGGCTCGTCGAAAATAATAACATTCGAGTCGGCTGCCAGCCACCGGCCGACAACAACCTTTTGTTGGTTACCACCGCTGAGACTTTGTATTTCCATCTTCAAATCGGGTGGGTCAACACTCATTCTTTCAATCATACCTTGGGCACGGTTGGTGAGGCGTCGCGGCGACTGGAATCCGA
>CAZIAN010000189.1:0-3294 GCA_964537355.1 uncultured Pirellulales bacterium
GGCACCTTTTCAAGTTAAAATTGATTTTACATTAGAACCAGCTTAAGATATGATTTATTTGAAACATCCTGTAATTTGGCAAATATAAAAAGGAGATGGATTATCATGGCTAATTCTTCAGAAATAACAAAAAATAGAAACATTGAAATAGATTTAATTGTTGCATCGCAACCTGATCCTTTCAAAACAGTTATCTGGAATGCTATTTATGAAGGTGCTACCGACATACATCTTAACGCGGCTGAAGGAGGCACACTTATCCTATATCGTGTAGATGGAATAATCCATGAAAAACAGCTTCTGACGGAAACCGAGGGCAGGCAACTAATCAATCAAATAAAAACAGCGGCGAAACTGAACGCCACAAAGTCCTTTATGCCTCAAGAGGGTCAAATAAAATGGCCCGATGATGAGAGACTCCGGGACATTCGAGTTACTGTCGTGCCCGCCGGCAAAAATGAAGAATCGGCCCATATGAGAATATTAAGTTTTCCCCAGGGAGGATGGAAAATATCCAGCCTGGGACTTTCTAAAGATGACTTACAGAATATTTCCAGTACCATCAATTCGATGAACGGCCTTGTTTTAGTTTCCGGTGTTACCGGTTCCGGAAAAACTACTACAATGTATTCATTCGCCTCTTTGGCTGATTTGCGAACTAAAATGGCCTTCTCAATAGAAGATCCAGTCGAATTTAATGTGCCTTATGCCCAGCAACTCGAAGTGGATGAGCGGCATGGCCTTACGATGTACCAGGGTCTGCAAACAATTCTGAGGATGGACCCCGATCTTGTAATGGTTGGCGAGATTAGAGACAGGGACTCAGCCATTGTAACTTCAAGAGCAGCTCTCTCCGGAAAGCTGGTTTTGGCCACTATTCATGCAAAAGATGCTGCGGGAACAGTCGATGCACTTCATTATCTTGGTGTACCATATTATATCATCGGGGGGTCAGTTAAATTAATTGTCGCCCAAAATCTTATGAGAAGATTATGTGAGTCTTGCGCAGAAGAACGAACACCATCCAAAGAAGAAAAAGAGCTTTTTGCCGAGGCTAACCTGAAAGTCCCCAAAAAGATTTTTGATGCTAAAGGTTGTAAAGAGTGCAACTTCTACGGCTATCAGGGTCTGTTCGCAATTTTTGAGATCGCCAGGATTGATCATGAAACTGCTCATATGATAACAGACGGTATACACCAACAGCAACTAAGAGATCATTTCAGGAAAATCAATATTAATCCGATGCTTGTGGATGGTCTTAAAAAAGTAGCGCACGGAATAACATCCATAGACGAGCTTTACAGAGTTTGCGACTTTAAAATAAAAGAGTAAGTAATTATTGGTCTGGATATTCAAATATCCGACGTCAATATTTTTTGACGCCAGCGATTGCCTCGCCCTTGCCGATGAGGCATATATCGGGCCGCGGCGGCGGCGCCATCCCGTCGCCGAGAAAAAAGCCCGGGTGCGGCGGTTTGTTATAGACCACATTCTGCCAAGCTATGGCCAGCCGGTATTGCGGGTCGTGCATTAGAGTATAGATGCGGTGCTCAGTTGGGATCGTCGTTGTGTAAAGCCGCAGGGCTTTGCCGCTCGGGGCAGTCATCAGCAGTTCCTCTCGCCAGTCGCCAATGAAATCACCCATTATATTGGGTCCGCGTCCACCGCCGCGAGCCCCGGTCTCGAAGAGCGTTTCTTCGGTGCCCGTTTGCCAATTCCACTTATTGACAGCCGAACGTGAGAGCAGCTCGCGCAGCAGGTCACCGTCCCACCAGATAACGAAGCTGTTCGAGCGTGGATTTGGGCCTATTTCGTTACCGTGTGAGTCACGGAGGCCTCCGGGCCCTCCCCATGCCTCATAACCGCGATGCCGGGGGTCAATGTCAGCCGCCATGCCTCGTCCAACATCGATACCGGGGCTTTGTGTCCAAATCAGCTCGCCCGTTCGCGCATCGTGCACCGCGGCACCGGATGTTTTGAACCGAACGGTGTCGTTCTCGTTTTCGTGAATCGTGAAGACTTCCAGGCCTGGACGGTCGGGATACATATCGCTGATGTGCATCGAGTCACCGTGTCGCAGGCCCGTTGAATAAAGCCCCTGGCCGTTGTCATCGACAACCATAGAGTGATATACAATCTCATCCTTTCCATCTTCGTCCACGTCGGCCACCGACAGCGAGTGGCCGCCCATCCCCGAGTATGGCGAGGCGTCCTTAAAGGGCGGATAGCTGATGCCCGAGTCGAAGACCCAGCGGCTGGTCAATTTTCCATTGCGCCAATCCCATGCAGCCATGACAGTACGGCCATAGACACCGCGGCACATAACCACGCTCGGTCGCCGGCCGTCCAGATATGCAACACACGCCAGAAAACGATCACAGCGATTTCCGTAGCTGTCGTTGCCGCCGTTTCCTCCGATTCCGCCCCAGCCGTCAATCGGATAGCGGCTGGGTATGTAATCAACGGTTTTCAATTCCTTTCCGGTCAGACCGTCAAATATGGTGAAATATTCCGGGCCGTTGAGAATACGGCCATGAGTCCGGTCACCTTCTTTGATAGTGCGCCAGTCCTTGTACTTATCACCGATTACCTTTCCCGTCCCGTCCACTGTGCCGTCAGCGGTCTTGCAAGCCATCTCGGCCCTGCCATCTCCGTCCAAATCATATACCATGAACTGGGTGTAGTGCTCACCATCACGGATATTGATTCCCAGGTTGATTCGCCACATAAACGTGCCGTCCATTTTATAAGCATCGAAGATTGGCGTCCCGGTAATACCGGGAAATGAGTTATCCCGGCCGTGTGATGTTTGATGCAGCACAATTTCGTATTCGCCGTCGCCGTCCAGGTCGGCAATCGAGGCATCGCCGGGCCGGTATTCGGAGATGGGCTTTATTGGTATTTCGAGGTAGTTTTTGTCCCAGGCGGACACGGGTTTGGATGGTGCCAGTTCCTTTCCATTCAATACCGGCCGCACAAAGTACTGGAGCGGCTGATTAGTGTCGGCCCCTCTATCAATATAGTTCGTGGCACCAGCAATTGGTGTTTCGTTAACTTTGACCGCTGTGCGGCTGCCGGTGACGCGGTAGAGATTGAAAGCGACTGTCTCCGGGTCGGTTCCGAATAATCGCCAGCCGACATAAACACCGCCGTCGGCCTGCCTGACGGCGACAATCCCGCGAGTGAGGTTTTCCATCTGACGCTGCGCCGGGGCGGTCGAGACCAAAACCAGCATCAGGATAATACTAATCCGAATACGATAGTGAATCATAATAGCTCCTTTGAACAAACTGC
>CAZIAN010000189.1:3394-8788 GCA_964537355.1 uncultured Pirellulales bacterium
CCGGCAGCAGAGCAATGTAATTGTCCTGCCAGAATATTGGAACAATAGCTTCGCCGGTATTATCGTCAATGATATCAAGTTTGACGGCAAAGGCAATGTTGTCACCGGTGTTTTCCAGCTCGACGGTGAGTTTGTTGTTATCCTTTGGCACTTCCTTATGGATTGTTATTGTTGTAGGGGAAAACGAATTCAATAAAGTGAAATCAGCGTACTGCTTACTCGGGGTATAATATTCCCAGGGATCTACTTTTTCCTGGTAATCAAGAACGTCCGGTTGAGTGCTGAGCCAGTAGAAATTGGACGCCGTTTGTGTGCCGTCTTTTTCGATAAGCCGCATATCTAAAAAATATGTCGCGGAGATATCGGGAAAATCAGGTAAGGTAAAAATTTCTTTAGATAACTGCGGCTCAGCGCATACTGTTTGCTTGTTGTGAAATATCTCATTCGAATGCAGGTCGAAGATTCGTATTTCCGCAGTACAATTCTCACTGCTGCGCCGGGTAGAATTTGCAAGAAACACACTTCTACTCGAATAGTTGTATATCAATTGCAGAGGTTCGCACGCCTTCTTCGTCCCGTAAAAGGCACCGGTCGGATTCAGGTACCAGTCATAAAGCTGCCAATACATCTTCGGCCAGGCGGCGTTAAGCATCCATTGTACTACACCGGTGGCAATTCCCTCGTTAGCTCGAAACGCCTCGAACATGGGACGAATCAGCTCATAATTCATTATCTGGGCCTTGCGGTCAAACTGCTCGACGTTATCAACCGGGCCATAGCGTTTTTCAAGGGCCGTGTAAAATCGATTTAGATTTGAAAACTCATTTAATCCACAGTGGAAATCCCAGTACTCGTCAATGGGCCAGAGATGCCCGTCGGGAATCATTTTTTTCAGGCTTTCAAGCACCGGCACCTGCACCCCTGGGCCGGTCTCGGTATTGAAACCGTAGGCGCCTCCCCGCTTTTTGTCCTGGTACCAATACACCGGCGGAGTATATGCATAAGGGCCGAGCATTTTAACGCCGGTCGGACCGCTTATGTCACTTACTATGACCTCACTTCCTATAATGGCCTGTTCGCTGCCGACGCCTCCGGTCGAGGCCAGGTATGGTCTGGTGGGGTCGTACTTTTCAAAAGTTGCAATATACCTGCGCTCCAGGAGCGGGTGAGGAATCTTATCACTGCCTACCGTCCAAACGAAAATACTCGGGTGGTTTCGAAGCCATACAACCTGGTCATTCCAGCTTTGTGCTATCAAATCAATATCTTCCGGGCTTGCTATCCCGCCGAATCTCTCATCCACCGGTTTTCCAAGATATTGCTCGTGCTCCCAATGACAGCTCCAGCCGACCATCATCAGTATTCCGTATCGGTCGCATAAGTCATACAGTGTATGGTCTTTGCCCCATATTCCTTCAAGACGAATACTGTTGAGGTTCATATGTTTGACATATCGTATTTGTGCTTCGAGCTTTTCAGGCGTGTCGGCCAGGAGCATGTCATCGCTCCAGCCGGCCGATTTTATGAGAATTTCCCTGCCGTTGATTTTATAGCCTCGATGTCCCTGTTCGTTAAAGTAATCTTCAACCCGTCGGATTCCAAAAGTAGTGTGACATTCATCACAAATCTCACCGTCCAGAACAAATTCAAGGCGCAGATCATACAGGTTCGGCTCGCCAATTTCACAGGGCCACCATAAACGCGGCTGATTTACCACTAAATCTTTATAGTGCTCAGAGGTAAACGTAATAGTTTTTTGTTCACCGGCGCTCAGAGTTACACTTGTTTGGAAATTTATCGATTCTATTGAGCCGACCAGCACTCCCGTAACAGACCGACTGGAATGATTGGTCAATTCCGCGCTGACGGTAAGCTCCGCACTGTCGAGCTTGTCCGTGTCCAAATCTGTCCGTATGAATGGATTATCGATGGATACTTTTTTACAATGATGCAATGTAACCGGGCGGAATATGCCCATGTTGCGGTCGGGTGGGGGCGGATTCCAGTCAACAAAACCCGTGGAGAAATCACCCGGTCGGGGAGGAACCACTTCTACTGCAAGAACGTTGTCGCCTTTTCCAACGAATTCTGAAACATTAAACCTGAACCGCCGAAACGCCCCGTAAACCTGTTTTGTATCGGCAACCCGTCGGCCGTTCAGCCAGATATTCGCAGCATAGTTTATGCCGTCGAATTCCAGAAGTGTCACAGCCAGGGCATCATCACCCTTCAAAATAAATTCATTGCGGTACCACCAAGGCTGTTCAAAACGCCCTTTGGGAACGTCATTCAGATTCATTCCGAAATAAAGGTCTTTGTATTGCCCCTGGTCAACGAGACTTGCAAGGACGGTTGAGGGCACCTGGGCTTTGTACCAAGTGTCGGTTTCAAAACCGGCCGTGGAAATATTATCTCCGCCAGCCGGCAACTGATCGCCGGACTGTATCTTCCAGGATTGTAAAAAGGTTCGAAACAAATCTGCCGGGCCTGTCCTCATATCCAATTCCAAAAAACATTTCATTTTAGTCAGAACATTATATAGAATACCTCACAGGTTTCAATGTTAAGATATGTTTGAAAGGTACTGCTTATGAGTAAGCTGGCAATAAACGGAGCAAAACCGTTAAGGGATATCGAATCGAATCCCTGGCCGAAGTGGCCCATCTGGGGCGATGAAGAGAAAACACAGCTAATCGAAGTCCTCGAAAGCGGGCTCTGGTCATACAACGGCCCGAAAGAACAGCAATTCAATAAGGCCTTCGCGGAGTTTATCGGCTCTGAATACGCCATCAGCGCCGCCAACGGAACCGTTACACTGCAATTAGCATTAGAGGCATGCGGTATCGGCTGGGGCGATGAAGTAATCGTTCCCGGGCTGACCTGGCAGGCAACGGCCGCCTCTATACTGGATATCAATGCCATGCCGATTCTTGTTGATGTCACCGAAGATACATGGTGTATCGATCAAACACGAATCGAAGAGGCCATCACGCCGAGAACGAAGGCCATTATCCCCGTGCATCTTTACGGCAGCTTCGCCGATATGGACGTGATTATGGACATCGCAAAAAAACATGGTCTTCAAGTGATTGAAGATTGCGCTCATAAACAGGGTGGACAATGGAAAGACAAAAAAGCGGGCAGCATAGGGGATGCAGGCAGTTTCAGTTTTCAACTTTCCAAGCTCATGACGGCCGGTGAAGGCGGTGCGATTACTACCAGTGATCCGGAAATTTACGAAAAGCTTGATGCGCTTCGCAATTGCGGGCGAAGACCCGAAAAGAAACAGGACGACCAGAGAACCGACGGCTTTTACGGCGACGAAGGAAATTTCATACAGTCGGGTAACTATCGTATAACAGAATTCCAGGCCGTGATATTAATCGAGTCATTGAAAAGGCTCCCGGAACAAAATGCGCTTCGGGATGAAAATGCAATATATCTCAATTCGATGCTTGCAGAGCTGCCGGGTATAAAACCGATGCGGCGCGATGAGCGGGAGACGGTAGAGGCATATTATAACTTCACGTTCAGATATCAAAAGGACGAGTTTAAGGATTTGCCGGTAGAGCTATTTCGTGAGGCCCTTACAAAGGAACTGGGCTTTGCTGTTGAGGCGTGTTATAAGCCGCTTAATCAATGTTCCCTGTACGCTCCACAAACAAAGCCCTGGCGGCATCATATCACAGAAGAATATTGGGAGCAGATTAATCCAGCCCGGTTCGACCTGCCGGTTTGCCAAAGAGTGTACGAAGAAGAATCCGCATGTTTCCATTTCAATGTCCTGATGGGCTCCAAAAAAGATATGGATATGATTGTCGAGGCGATTGAAAAGATATACGAAAACCGTGATGAGCTGAATCAGTAAAAGGAAAACACGTGGATACAATAGGAGTCGCGTTAATCGGATCGGGATATATCGCCCATTACCATGCCCGCGGCCTTGCGGAACTGCCTGATGTTAAAGTGAAGGCATTGTGCAGTTTGGATGGCCCGGCGGCTGAGAAATTCGCGGACAAATACGGAATCGAGGAGGTTACCGACCAAATCAACGGCCTGCTCGGCAGGGAGGATATTCAGGCCGCTGTGATAGCTACACCGAATAAGTATCACGCTCCGTATGCCATAGAATTTATGAAGAACGGCATAGATGTCTTTGTTGAAAAGCCGATGGCCGTTTCAGCGTTGCAGGGCAAGGAAATGATTGAATTCGCACGCAAAAACAACCGCATTCTTATGGTTGGTCACATGTGGCGGTTCGATACCGAGGTAAATTATGTTCGTGATCTCGTCCAATCCGGAAAGCTGGGCGAAATCATCAAGACAAAAGGATACGGCATTCACGTCAACTGGGGGCCTTCGGGCTGGTTTATCGACAAAGACCTTGCCGGCGGCGGTGCTCTTGCGGATATGGGAGTTCATGCTATCGATACCGTGCGATACATATTAGGCGACCCTCAGCCTAAAGAAGTATATGCAAAAATAAGCACATCGTTCGGTGATTATGATGTGGACGACACAGGCATTGTGATGATTACCTGGGAAACGGGGGCGGTCTCCATAATTGAAAGCGGCTGGTGGCATCCTCACGCCGACGGCCCGGAAGCCGGGGCTCAGTTTTATGGCACGCTCGGATACGCGAGCCTGTTCCCGACATGCTGGGAAAAGAAAAAAGGAGAGAAAATCGAAAAGATTGTCCCTGATATGCCCGAACGCAAGGAACATTGCGACCATGTAATGTACAACCGCCAGATGAAGCATTTTATCGAATGCCTCCGGAACCGCACCGAACCGCTTTCGGGTATGATTCAAGGACAGACGGTTCTGGGGATTGTGGATGCAGCTTATGAATCGGCCCGAAGGGGTAAAGCAGTAAAGTTATCCCGGATTTCCCATGTAGTGGGTGACAATTTGCCTGGAATTTAATAGTATACAGCCTATGGAGACCCTTCAAGCCACTTTCGACTCTATGATGCGGGAGAATCCCTTATAATGCCTTCTCATGAAGCGTGGATTATGAAAAGGAACTGTTTATGATGTCATATGTGAAACGCGAGATTAGAAAGAAGAGATTACTTATAACAGGCCTCTTGCTTGTCAGCATCACATTAGGAATCTTTTGGTTTCTCGGTGTACGTATAGAACATGTCAGATCATTGATACAGTACTTTTCTGGGTCACCGGAACTCTCGGTAGAAGAGACGGCTGAATTGCATACCTGGCTAAAAGAAAATGCTGTTCATCTGAATACCCTTGAAACAGGTTCGGGCTTCGATGATATGCAGCCCCTCAAAGCTGTGATCGGCGATGCACGTATAGTCGCCCTCGGAGAAGCCGCGCATTGTAACGGTAGTTTCTCTCGGGCCAAGCATAGGATGGTTGAGTTTTTGGTAA
>CAZIAN010000190.1:0-8719 GCA_964537355.1 uncultured Pirellulales bacterium
AACAGTTTATTCGTTTGAGTACCCACTCTGTAATCGATTTCAAAGCGGCCGGAACAATTATTTCTTCAATCTTACCGTACTCGGATAAGCGTTTCATAAAGTTTCTCCTTGTTAAATTATATACGTTAGCACCGGTCAAATATTCAAACTTCTATATATTTGTCACAAAACTTCTCCTGAAGTTTCAAAAAATTTGGTTGAAATTAGTAGAACTTTAAAGCTGTTACTACTGCTTAGCAAGAAATGTGGTGACGTAGGAAAGGTTACTGGCTAAGCAGCCATTCCGCAACTGCCTCTGCAAAGTCCCGAGATTCGCCCGAAAAGGTCGCCAAGTTTGTAGGTTCACCGGCGGCAATGAAGGCAGCGTTGACAATCGACGAAGCTGTTTCCTCTTCCCCTGCGAGCCACAGCCGCGTAGGTGCTGTGAGCGCCAACAGCCCGGGTATATCGTCATACTTAGCAGCACCCGGCATGAAATTGACATCGTAAACATCTTTCAAATCAGCAAAGCGAAATCCCTCTGTGTTTATCGCAGCGCGAGCAACGGCACCTTGGGCCTGTGCGACTGCAGCAGCAACCCAAAGCCCGGCACCGTTCGAGCCAACTACGTCGACCTCGACCGGCTTCACACCCCCACGCTTCACTAACATGATTGCGGCCAGTATGTCGTGCACACGGCGAGCAAATAGAGGTAAATTGTAACAATATGTCCACCCGGCAAATCCTTCTTCATTAGGCAGCCAACGCTGCTGCTTGTTAGGTTGTTCGTCTGCCATGAATTCGCCTTGGTATAACAAATCTATTCCAATCACTGTCACGCCTCTATCAAGCAAACTCCGAATGGGTGACTTCACCAAACCTTCTTTCGTGTAAAGCCCTGACTTCCCATGTTCGTCAATCCAAATCACAGTTCGCTGAGTAGATTCTTTTGGCGCAAGCAAAACCATCGGCAATTCCGCTTGGTGATTCTCAATAGTTCGATAGCGCAGTAATCCGAGTGTTTCTCGGTACTTGCCTTGGTCTGCGTGTTTCATTGACTCAAATCTGATTTCAGGATTCTCCGGCAGATTTCGCAGCAGAATATCCCATGCCCCACCGACAACTTGACGATAACGCTCTAAGGACTTGGCATCTCGAGGAACCAAAACAGAGATTTGTCTCCGAGAGTTGTCGGTCAACCATTGGAGGAGTTTCCGCTCAAAATCTGGGCTATTCTCAGGTCGAGGATGTTGGTCGTCCCAGACAGATAATTCCCCTCGTGTTAGTTGCTTGTACGAACTTTCAACAATCGGTTCCTTAAATCCAAGGTCGAAATGCTTGTTGATCCAAAGATACATAGCTGCTCGGCTGACATAATTGTAATTGTGTGGAAACTGCAAGAGGGCCATGTGCGATACGTTTTGTATCGCTCCGAGCATCCTGTAATGCTGCATCAATTCAGGAAACCCTCGCTCAGGCATGGTTCGGGTGTCATCATCGGCTGAGATTAAGAGTAACGGCTTTGGTGCGTGCAAAGCTGTGAATTCGAGATTGTATGTTCCGATGCGAAGCCCGCTTATATTCTCACATGTACATCCACCCTGTCGCGTAGTAGAAACAATCACTACCGGCACCGATACGAACGGCCGGTCGTCCACGGCACATAGCATGAATGTTTGAGTTCCTCCTCCGCTGCCTCCAGTCACTGCGATACGCTCTGGATCAACATCCGGCAGGCTGGTCAGGAAATCAAGTGCGCGGATGGAATTGTACGTATGTAGCCCCATCGGGTTTTGAAGGTGTAGTTCGGCCGAAGCGCTATAGAAACCAAGTGCAGGAGTTTCTTTAAACTTCACACGTAACTGCGAAAACCGATGGGCGACGTTAAGTGGGATCTGCACACTGTCCCCGTAGCCGATCATATCGTAATGAAATACTACACAGCCCATGCGCGCAAGTTGTACGCAACGCGATTGCATGAAACTACGTCCGCCTTCTTCGAACCGCTCGGCGCCTTGGACAATCTGCTGGCGAACTGCCTTGAGTTCTGCATTCAGAAAACGCCCGCCTGGAAAATGCCCATGTGGACTCAATACTCCCGGTCGTTTTCCCGCTTTTCCTTTGGGGCGGTAAAGGTTGCCGGTGACGTAGAAGCCGGGAATGCTCTCGAAGTAAACTTTTTCGACTGTGTAATCACTCCGGTCAATTGTGCCATGAATGACCGGATTCAGCGGGGATTTGGTTGGCATGGGCCATAGCCCCAGCGTCACGCGCAACATCCGGCGAACATACTCTTTTCGTTGCTCCCATTCTTCGGGTGTCCGAGCCGGGATGAACGAGAAGTCACCCTGCTCACCCTTCAACGGACCAAGTCGCGTGTCAGACGGGACCGTATCAAGTGGTAGAACTCGCGGCGGTCCAGCCATCAAGCTACGTTCCATCAATCCAAAATATGATGCAGCAGCAATTAGGACGAACCACAAAGACTGGCAGAAAATTCTCCTTTGTGTTATTGAGATTATAGAAGCATGCATTGTTCACTCTCAAAATCAAGATTTACGGCAAGATTCACCTTATCAATCTACAACGAAATTGAATCCGCAGATTCAACAATTCTTATTATATATTACCAGATGTATCCTGGAGTACCTACTGTTTTGTGCCCTAATCACCTGTTACATTTCTGAAATGTCTCAGACCAATCCCACCAGCCAAACAGGCGCATCGGATTGGCCGAATAGTTTGGGTAGGTAGCTGCCTATTCTCTTCCCGAAAAGCTGAGCTGCTCTTCAAGCCAGTGGTCGGTTCTCATTACTGATTTCCGCTGACGCAGTGCCAGCTTTTCCGCACGGCGCTGGGCCAGACGAAATACGGCTCTGGTGGTGTTTGAAGAGATTCCATCAGTATTAAAAGCGTGTCTTTTTTTCAAATAGGCTATGATGTTTTTGGCGTATCGAGAAACAAACTCATCCTCCAGTGACACTATTGCCTGGGCGCTTCCTGGGTCGCCCTGGCGTGCGCATCGCCCGAAGAGCTGGCGGTCAATCCGGCCGGATTCGTTACGCTCACTGGCTATGACATGAAGCCCTCCTGATTCAGCTACTCCCCGGCCAAGTTTAATGTCTGTACCCCGGCCCGCCATGTTGGTTGCGACCGTTATCTTTCCAGACTGACCGGCGCCGGCGATGATTTGGGCCTCCTCACGGTGACGGACTGCGTTAAGCACCTGGTGATTCAGGTTTTCCGCATCGAGCAACTGACTGATGTATTCGCTGTCTTGTACACTTCGTGTGCCGACAAGGACGGGCCGACTTCTCTCATGAACACGGCGAATCTCAAAAAGGATTCTCTTCCACTTAGCCTCACCTGTCGGCATAACTATGTCCGGAAGATATTTTCTTTTGCACGGACGGTTTGTGGGAATTACTACGACGGGTAAATGATAAATCTGCCAGAATTCGGCGGCCGCTTCGCTTGCTGTGCCCGTCATGCCGGACAATTTGTGGTACATTCGGAAGAACCGTTGAAAACTTATGCGGGCATATGTATCTTTAGGCGGAGTGATTTCGAGCTTTTCCTTTGCTTCTACAGCTTGGTGCAGGCCATCTCGCCAACTGCGGTCGGGCATGAGC
Organism: uncultured Pirellulales bacterium; assembly: GCA_964537355.1. Classification (GTDB taxonomy): domain Bacteria; phylum Planctomycetota; class Phycisphaerae; order Sedimentisphaerales; family Anaerobacaceae; genus NIOZ-UU13. Next base: position 3,612 of record CAZIAN010000190.1, read on the forward strand.
CTGCCCGTAAAATCGTCAACGATGACTACTTTGCCTTCGTCTATAACATACTGTTTATCCAAAGAGTACAGCTCTTTGGCGACTAAAGCTTTAGTGGCAATCTCCTCTCGACGGCGATCTCCTTGCCAGATGTCACCTAAAGTCCCTGCCGATTGGGCTAACCGGTCCTTGCCTTCGTTAGTAAGTTCGACCTCTCGATAGCGAGTGTTAATTCGGTAATCTGTATCCTGCTTGAAATTGCTTACGATGTCAGCCGCCTGGCGAAATGCCTCGACCTGCTCCGGATTGGGAGCGGGCCCGGAGATAATCAGCGGCGTAATTGCCTCGTCAACAAGAACGGAATCTGCTTCATCTATAATTGCGAAATTAAGGCCGCGCTGCACTAACTGATCTATTATAGATTGACCGGCTCGCGTTATTTTAGCCAGAAGTGCAGAACTCAATCCTCTCACGCGACCAAGAGCGAGCCGGTCGCGGAGAAAATCTGCCGACACCTCTTTGTTTGTGCAATAAGTTATATCCGCCTGATAAGCCGCCCGCCTGTCATTGGCGGACATGGCCTGTTCTATATGTGCGACACTCAGACCGCAAAAGCGATAAATCCTGCCCATCCATTCGGCATCGCGCTGGGCAAGGTAGTCATTAACGGTAATTATATGACAGCCCCGGCCTCGCCAGCCTGCAACTGTCGCAGGCATAGTGGCAGCGAGGGTTTTGCCTTCGCCGGTGGCCATTTCCGCGATGCAGCCTTGATCGAGGGCGAAAGCTCCTGCAATCTGGACGAGAAAGGGCTTTTCACCTATCTGCCGAAATGCTACCTCTCGGATCAAAGCAAAGGCACGCTCAAGGTCCGAGTGATTATCTCGGTGACGGCGAAAAATCTCGCGAAGCTCCCCAGCGGCCTTACGAAGATTTGCGTCGCTCATTTGAGAAAAATGTTTTTCAAACGTGAGCACTTTTTCAGCCCGGCGCAAAAACATTTTCCGTCGAGGCTTCAAGCCGTCTATCAAACCAATTCCCACATCCCACGCGGCATCGAGTCCTCTCGGCAGTGGCTTGTCTGAAATCCGCTGTTCGAGCATCTGCCATGTTGCACTTGGAAGTGTTGCCATCTTTAAATATGGAACCTCCGTTGAAATAATTGTCGCCCGGAAAGCCACCATTGAAGCGCCAGCGGCTTGGGATGCATTCGGATTCTTGCGACTATGCGCTGGCCGGTTAGCAGACGAACTGAAGAGCCTGCGTTTGGTTTGATGCGTATCTCAAAAAACATCTCGGCGGATTTCGTACCTTGAGGGTCTTGTGGAACTGTAGGCATTGGCCCACCGACTGCGTAACCCAAAGCCTCGGACGGCAGCAACTCATGTCCGGATGGGAAAATTTGCTCAATCTTTCCCGTCATTAGCAATTTAGGCTGTCCTTTAATTCGGAATTCAACCTCCTTGTCGGCTTGCTCTATTAACATGGCGGCGACCTTCTGGCCGGCGGTAGCTCTAATAATTACGTCGTCTAAACTTGCCACAAAGCCTATACTTTTACCGCGTTCTAAATAAACGCCTTTATAATGCTCTATGTCCGGCGCAACCCACGTACCTGACAGTGGTGGTTTCAAATTCAGCGAGTCCAGTTCAAATTCGAGTCGTTCTATTGTTTCATTCAAAGCCTCGATCTGTTCATCCAGAATCTGAGCGGCGGCGATTTCCTCTGTTTCAGCGATTCGACGCTTAATTTTCAGACTGAGCAGTTCAGCAGCCGAACTCTTTTTTTCAGCTTCCAATTCATGATTGACAGCTCTTATCAGTGGCGTTCCACCTATAGAGACCTTTGATTCTGATGGTAAAAAACCGACGACGAAACCATCACTTTCTGCGTGAACTATGGCCAGGTTAACCGGCTCAACAACTCCTTCCACTCGCCAATAGTCGGGTAATCGAATCAGTCCTATACCTACAACTATCAGGCAGAATATAACCAGGGTCAAACCAATTGCCCTTCCGCGATTGCGGGTAAGTTCGGCGTCTGTTGCCAGAAATTGCACGAACTTGCCGAATGGGACAAACACCCAGGCCGCAACCGCAGAGAAAGCAAACAAAGGTACGAGTATGAATAGCTCTTCCGGGAGCCTGTCATTCAAAAACAGCAGTATTCTTACGCAGATAAAAACACGGAATGCCATGGAAGCAAGGCCGTAGAAAACAAACCAGAGGCTCTCGCCGAAAGTATATGCTGGATTCTGTGCTCTTTTGAGCCCCCAGCAATAGCGCTTGACCAGATAGTAAACATAGTTTCTGGATCGATTGCCAAGATTTGGTATCTCCAATAAATCTGAAAGGACATAATAAGCATCGAACCTCAGAAGAGGATTTCCATTGAAAAGTAGTGTCGAGACACTGGCGACAAATATAATATTATAGGCGATTATGTGGAGCGTTCCTGTAGATGTATTGGACCAGATAATTGCCGCTATTGCTGCCATCGAAAGCTCGGCCATAACACCGGCCATACCGACAACAGCCCTGTGCCATCTATTGCGAAATGCCCAGGCGCTGGAGGCATCCACGTAAGGCAGGGGAAAGAAAACCAAAAACATAATGCCCATAGTATGAACCTGCCCGCGGCTTTGGTTAAGTTGTCCGAATTTCTTACAAGCGAAGGCGTGACTGAACTCATGAAATATCTTGATGAACACAAAACTAAGATACAGAAGTATCAGGTTATCGGGGGCGAGGATATCAGAGCTTTGATGGAACAGCTCGCGGATATTATCCGCTACGGAATATAATCCAATTGCTAATAAGATTGACCATAAGATAAGCCCGAACCAACTGAAAAGCCGCCCGAATATGCCGACCCAGAGATCGAGAAAGCGGTCAGGGTCTATCAAAGGAATCTTTATGAACAGCAGGTTCATAAGCTGTCCACGAACCTCGCGGCCGACTCGCTTTCGGTAGCGGTTGAACAGGCTTTCGCTGTCAGGCGGCAGGTCCGCATACAAAAGATTGACGCTGTGCAACTGGCCTAAAAGCTGAATTACTTCACCCTGTGTGGGGGCTCTGTCGGCAAGCTGTTCATTACATATCCGCCATACCTGAGATACGCTCCGTCGGCCGTCAAGCATACCTATGAATCGATAAGCTTCATCACTGATTCGCGAGTATTGGTTGTTGGAAGAATTCTCCAGGACGTACCACATCTGCCCGCGGAAATGCTGTCTGTAAACCTGCACACCTGACAACAATCGCGGATGCAAATCAGCAACGCGATACCAGGCTTCGTGAAATGTCGGACGATTTACGGCCATAAGAATATTTTACAACTCAAAGCCACAATTTCATTCGCAGCCAGTTAACGACTCTTCGGGTCCATATCCAAACATACCGCCGTTTGCCGATTGATATCCTGGCAACTCCCTCCATTCCGGGACGCATCCATGAGCGTGTTTCCATCAGGCGCACGCGTACCTTAAATACATTACGGTTGTTCACCACCTCGGCCATAGGATTGATACGCTCTACGACAAATTTCATTCGCTGTGAAGGATAAGACACCGTAGCAAGATACCCTTCCTGCTCCACTGAAATATCAAAAATCTGGTCTTCAGGGACCAGCAGTTCGGCCCGAAGTGACTCAAGAGGAGTGACCTCGAAGAGAACGTCCCCTGTTTTCACGGGTGCGCCAATCTGGCGTTTCAGGTCACCTTTAACAACAACTCCGCTGATTGGCGATATGACTTTTCCCTCCTCTATCAGGTAATTATACAGGTCAATCTGGGCCTGGGATTTGTCAGAGTTGGCTTGTGCAATCTGGGCTTGTGCGGTTTCACTGTCTCGCATGGCGGCGGCGACCTGCTTAAGATACCCGGCTTGTTCCGCTTTGACGCCGGCTAATTTCAGACGCAGTTCCGCCGTATCAAGCTCAGCCAGGGTTGTTTCGTTTTCTTTAACGGTATCACCGACTTCGACGTTAACGCTTTTGATAAAACCGTCGAACGATGCGCAGACTACCTGCTGATATGTGGCCTCAAGGGCAAAAGGCGCTTCCGCCCGAAATTGTCCCTTTGCAAATATCAAAAACACTATCAAACAGGATATCAATATCACTAAAATTTTCGTCCAGGTATATCTTGGGCCGATTAGCAAAGCCAACCCGCTGCGTATTTTGGCGATGATCTTACCGCCAATCCAGCGGTCATGCTCGTACAATTCCAATAATCTGGCCGTGCATAATTCGCAGGCTAATCGAATTACCTCAATTTCTTCTAAAGCAAAAGGCTTGCCCGATTCCCGCTCAAGAGTCAGAACTGCACGAACTTCCCCGTCCCATCGAAGAGGAGCACTTAAAACCGCCAGCGGACCATGACCCCGGGACAATTCACCTGCTGCACGGCTGATATAAGTGGCCTCCTGTGAAGCAGGATATAAAACCTCACAGTCCTGGTCAAGGCACTCCTCCATCGCAGATTCAATGTCCTGAACAACTTGCATCTTTCGACTGAAATCCTCCGTGTGGCTCATGGCTTTGAGGCGAACATATCGTCCCTTGAGAAAACCGATACTCACTCGTTCGCACTGCCACTGAGAAGCCGCTTCGTTACACAGAGCCATTACCGTACTTAGAAATCGCTTCTGACGATTAATAGCGGAAAGCGTTTCCATCGCTTTTTGCAGGCTGACCAAACCTGCCTGCTTGTTCTGGACTGTCAATCGTTTCTCAAAGTTACCCAGCAGTCCGGCTGTTAGTTCCAATTGGCCCCGGCTTGCTTCGAGTGCATTATTGTCACCGGCTCTGACTACGAAAGCTCCCATAGCTTGTCCCATATCAGACATTTTGAGTGGGACCAGAACGGTATAATGCTGGATTGTTTTATTATCTATCTCTTCTTGAAACCGCAAAGCTTTGACGATGACCGTATCTGCCGAATCAGCCCGGCGAATAAGTTCAGCCGATTGATTCAGCCATAAAGGAGGGGCCTGCTTTTCTTTCAATGCCGGGTATATAGCTAACACTTCAACGCTGTTCTGCTGGTTGTTTCGTAAAATTGCGCCGCTATCAGCCCGGCTTACTTGGCACTGTACGGCGAGCAGATTCGTTAAGAATTGGACTGCCGA
>CAZIAN010000191.1:0-8700 GCA_964537355.1 uncultured Pirellulales bacterium
TGGATCTATATTTAAGCGAAGGTAACATTTACTGGTTCAGGATTGCTTGGTATCTGTTTTTCCGGACTCTTTGTCCATACCCGCTATATCCTCGACCTGCATATGTCGGACGTCTTCCCCCTGGACTATATATACAACGTCTTCAGCGATATTCACCGCATGATCGGCAATCCTCTCCAATGCCTGGGCCGCGAGCATAAGCCCAAGTACATAACCAATGTCTGAGGGAGAGGAAAGCATGTGTGTAAATAAAACTCGGAATGTGTTATCCGTTATTTGATCGACCTCTTCATCACTATTGATTACCGCAATTGCCTCGCGGACAGATTTGTTTATAAGCGCGAGCAGCGCATTATGAAGCATGTTCTCAATAACATGGGCGACATGCGTGAAGTCGATCATGTCCCGGGTTCGCTTCCCTTGAAGGAATTTCTCAACGATGCGGCCCACGTCAACCACCTTATCGCCGATCCGCTCGATCTCCGCATTGATGCGGGTTACCATAAGCAGAAGCCGAAGATCTGCAGCCACGGGAGTATAGACGCTGATGAGCCTTATCGTTTCTTCATCGATCTCGACTTGCATTTGATCCAACGATTTTTCATCCTCGAATATCTTGCTGAGAAGGTCCTCTGCCCGATCTATAAGCACTGAGTTAATATTTTGGATCATCCGCTCGGCGATAGCGCCCATATGCAGAAGCTTATGCTTTAGTTTTCCAAGGTCTGAATCAAATCTTACAGGCATTTTATACTCCACTGGTTAAATTTTAGCCGTATCGGCCTTCAATATATTCTTCGGTTCTTTTATCGTTGGGATTTAGGAAGAGACTCGATGTTTCTCCGTGTTCGATTAGCTCTCCGTTGAGCATATATATGCATTCGTCACTGATGCGTCGCGCCTGGGCCATATTATGTGTGACGATAACAATAGTGTACCGACCTCGCAGACTCAAGAGCAATTCTTCAACTGCCTCGGTTCCCGCCGCATCAAGGGCAGAGCACGGTTCATCCATCAGCAGCACCTCAGGCTTGAGGGGGAGCAGCCGGGCAATGCAGAGCTTCTGCTGCTGTTCAAGCTGCAGTTCTGTACCTTTTCTGCCCAACTGGCCCTTGATGGAATCCAACAGAAAGACCTCTTCCAGCGCCTTTTCAACGGCAGCGTTTATATCATCTTTATTGAGGCTCCGGCGGTGTGAATGCACTTTCAGCCCAAAAGCTACATTATCGTAGATTGACAAAGGCAGGGGATTCGGACGCTGGAACACCATACCGACTCTTTTCCTCAATTCCACCACTGAAACTTCAGGGTCATAGATGTTGCTTCCCAATATCTCCACGGTTCCTTCGACCCGAACATTCTCGAATCTTTCGTTCATGCGGTTGAAGCAGCGGAGAAAGGTTGTCTTGCCACAACCAGATGGACCGATAAGGCCTGTTATGATATCGGCCTTGATTTTGGAGCAGACATTCAACAGAGCCTGAAAATCTCCATACCAGAGATTCAGATTCGATGTTTCTATAGCATATTCAGTGTGTTCTTGATTCCGGGTCATGACCTAATTATCCGAAAACACCATGGATATAATCGTAGGTAAGCTGGCTGCCTGGGTTATCCGAGAACATCTTCTCAGTCTCACCGGCTTGAACCACTTTACCCATATTCAAAAAGCAGGTCAAATCTCCAAGCCTGCGAGCCTGCTGGACAAGATTGGTGACAAGAATGATGGTCATTTTCTTCTTCAACTTGACCAGAACATCCTCAATACGCATAGTCGTTACGGGGTCAACCGCGATGGAGAACTCATCCAGGCAAAGAATCTTCGGATCATGCGATAATGCACGGGCAATCGTAAGTCTTTGTTGCTGCCCCCCTGAAAGCATTGTGCCGAGACTCTTGAGACGATCCTTGACTTCGTCCCATAATGCTGCCTGTCTCAGACTCCTTTCGACTATCTCATTGAGATCACTCTTGGCACGTATACCTGCAATGCGCGGGGCATAAGCCACATTGTCATAGATTGAGAGGGGCAATCCCACCGGTAGCGGGAAAACCATGCCGATTTTTCTTCTAAGTCCATAAACGTCACGAATACGCTTCGTATTCTGGCCGTCAATGAATATCTGCCCCTTGACGGACACGCCGGGCTCGAGTTCAATAGTCCTGTTTATGCTCTTGAGCAATGTGGTCTTGCCTGAATTCGCAGGACCTATGACTGCATAGATTCCGATTGAGGGAATAGACAGCGATACTCTGTCCAGTGCAATCTTTTTGCCGTAACGAATAGTCAGGTTCTTGATTTCTAAGTTGCCGGTCTCGGGCATAATACTACCATTTCTTTCTGTTACGTATTCGTGTCCTAAGCACAATTGCAATCGTATTGAATACCAGCACAAAACCAAGTAGTACGACGGCCGTTGCATAAAGCATAGACTCCGGCACGCCTGGCACTTGTGTAGATATTGTATGGAGGTGATAGGAAAGCGCCATAAATTGCTCTGTCGGCTTGTAGGGGAACAAATCACCTCGCTTGACAAACTTGAAGAAAACGGCCCCTGTAAACATAATCGGTGCTGTTTCGCCCGCCGCACGGCAAACCTGAAGAATAATTCCTGTGAGAATCCCGCCGATCGAGTTTGGCAGGACAATAGTGCGGATTGTCTGCCATCGGCTTGCGCCAAGATTCCAACATGCCATCCGGAATGTCACCGGAACAGCCAAAAGGGCTTCCTTGGTGGATACGATTATCACAGGAAGCGTCATTATCGCCAGTGTTAACGACGCCGAAAGTATCGATTTGCCTAATCCTGCAAAAACAACAAAAGCGCCCAATCCGAACAGTGCATGTACGATGCTTGGCACGCCCGCAAGGTTGACTACGGCAAGATTGACTATCCGTGTAAACCAGTTGTCACGGGCATACTCATTAAGGTAGATTCCGGCCATCACACCCATAGGAACGGCAACCAGCAGAGAGAATGTAACAGTGTACATCGTCCCTACTAAAGCCGGCCAGATGCCTCCGCTCCTCATCCCTTGCTTCGGTACGTCCGTTATGAAATCCCATGAAAGGCTGGGCCATGCACGGATGATTAGGTAGCTCGTCAAAGCAACAAGTGGTATCAGGATCACCACGGACATCGAGCCGAAGATCCATTTCACAATTCTTTGGGCTCGCAATTTCTTGTGAATTAGCTCAGTAGCCGCAAACAGATTCTTTGTAGTGTCACTATTCTTCACTATTTCCTCTTACGAATTCCTTTGACTATCAGGTCCGCTGTAACGTTAATCACAAAAGTAATGGCAAATAAGACTATTCCGATAACGAAAAGAGCCTGGTAATGCAGTGCTTCCGGAGGGTATGTACCGTCCGTATTTGCTTCGAGCCTCGGCGCTTCTCCCATTTCTGCGGCAATCGTTGCAGTGAGCGTTCTTACGGAATCCAGTACGTGAAAGAACGGGGCGTTCCCATCAAAGGGAATGTTAATCGAGTGTCCCGTGCACATCAACACCGCCATTGTCTCACCCACGGCTCGACCAACCCCAAGAAGGACCGCAGCGAGCAACCCGCTTTTCGCTGCAGGTAAGATAACTTTGCGCACTAATTGCCACCGTGTTGCACCGAGCGCCTCTGCAGCCTCGATATATGTATCAGGCACTGCACGAATTGCATCCTCTGCAATAGTAACGATAATAGGCACGCTCATCAGCCCGACGATAATCCCGGCATTGAGCACATTGAGCCCGATAGGGGCACCTGTCAGCTTGATGATCAAAGGATTCATAACCATCAATCCGATAAATCCCCATACCACCGACGGAATTGCCGCCAGAAGCTCGACGAGAATCTTCATGACCTCTCTCGTTGTTTTTCCGCAAAACTCGGCAATGAAGATGCCTGTACCCAGACTGAAAGGCACTGCTACGAGCATTGCAACAAGTGTAACGCTTCCTGTGCCTAACAGTTGTGCAAGAATACCGTATCGCTTGTTCATGGCTGATGTCGGATACCAGTCGGGGCTCAGGAAAAACTCCTTCGCGTCAAATCCGTGTCGCAGAAACGGATACCCTTCGCGAAATACAAAAAAGAATATGCCAAACACGAAAATGACCGCACTGACACCACACAGATAAATGAGGCTGACGATGGTGCGCTCACTTATCACGCTAAAGATGCGATGGGCGCGGGCTAGGAAAGCACAGAAACTCCGTACACACGGCCTGTGACGAATCCTTAACAAAGTGCCTGGCAGCTTATCTGCCGGATCGTACGTTTGATTTCTTGGCATGGTGTCTTAGCCTCATGGCACAGAAAATCTACTTGCTGACCGCTGAAACTGGAATATAGCCTGAATCCGCCACAATTTTCTGACCCGCAGGCGAGAGAATCCAATCAATGTATTCCTTTGCAGCACCTTGTGGCTGTCCGTGCGTGTACATACGCAATGGTCTGGCCAGAGGATAATGACCCGCTGCCACATTTTCCAATGATGGCTTATATGCGACTTTGCCCTCCCCGGCGGATAACTTCACAAACTTCACTGCGTCTGTGACATAGCCCATGCCGCTGTATCCTATGGCGCCTATGGTATTTCCAACCAGCTCGACCACGTCTTTCGAGCCGGACATATCGCGAGACCCCGGCTTGTAGTCCTTATTGCCGAGTACTACCTCGCGAAAATAGAAGTATGTCCCTGAACTGTTCTGACGACTGATTCTGACAATTTCATCATTTCCACCTACGGCTTTGAGGTCAATGTTCAATTGAGACCATTTGTCAACCGGACCACCTTCCTCGTAGATTGAAGCAAGTTGCTCAAGCGTGAGAGTTTCTACAGGATTTTTCTTGTGAACATATACAGCTAAAGCGTCATAACCAACGATCCATTCAACTGGATCTTTCCCGGTATTTCGTTTAGCCTGGACTTTTTCCGGCTCCTTCATCTCCCGGCTGCAATTGGCAATGTCAACTGTTCCCTGAATAAGATCACGGATACCAACGCCTGATCCGCCGCCGGCCACTTCAACCGACACTTCCGGCTTGACCTTCTGATACTCCTCAGCCCACATCTGAGCCAGATTGACCATCGTATCAGAGCCTGAGTTCGAAATGACTTCTTTTTCTGGCTCAGACGTACCTTTGTCTCCCTTGCAGCCATACAGACCCACTACCAAACTGACGGCGATTATGCACTTTATTGGCCCATGATTCTTTTTTTTCATTTAATTTCTCCTTTGTTAAATACTTCAGATTGAATCTGATATTAACTCATTTCAAAATATTAGGCAAATATTAAGATAGCATTTCCTGGAAGTGAGTAGCCTATAAGGATTGTGTTAATATTGTGTTAATATTGTGTTAGAATTGTGTTAGGATTACACTAAGAATAGGTGGGAATAAATAGTCTCATAAGACCGCGCCTGTGGCATGTCACTCGAAAAATTGGGTGATTTTCGGCTCCTGAAAGAGGTGGCTTCTCGAAGAATTCTGATGTTTTACTATGTTTGAAAATGGGGTTATCCGAACCATGAATGACTAACTTCGTTTTTCAAATGACCAGAATTTCAGTGTATCTGAACGCGCCTTGACATATTTCAGCCCAAGCAGTTTTTCTCTGTCCTCAGGTCGGACAATAGGCGAGGGAAGTTTGACGATGAACTCTCCGGAACCGTTTTTGGGCAGGCTGAGAGAAATCAACACATCGCTCGTAATTGATTCAGACGTGTTCTTTTCAGATACCTTCTTCCGGCTGTTATGAGTGTTGCTGACACCAAGCCCAAGACCGGCTCCTCCGACTAAGAAGAGAATACCGCCTGAAGCACTGTCCCGGAAAAGAAATGCGTCGGACTCAGTGAATGGTGCGAGTCTTATGGTACCGGCGGCAATAGAACTTGTTGCCAACCTTCCATACCGAAACGGATGTCCCTTTCAACGAATTCCCATATTACCAGTTTCTTATTCCTAAGTAAAGCGGGTTTGCGGCTCAGCTCCTGTCTTACAAGGGTAGAAGCGCCGCCGTCATTAACAATCGAAGTCAATGGGAATCCCAGTTCGAAGGCGAGGTGCTCTATGAATCCTCCATAGCCTGGTTCGTCGCCACTGTATATCCGCAGAAAGCTGTCACCCATGACGAGAACTTCCGAATTAGGATCGTCCTCGTAAAGTTGACCGGTGGTGACATTTACTACTTGATCGCAGTTCAGACTTTCATGTTCGAATAGGTTCTCAATCTGTGAGGTCCGCATCATTTTTAGAACATCACCATGCCTTCTAACCGTTGTGGGGGCGAGACTATATCTGACTTTTCCCTTCTCGGCCCACCCTGAATCAAGAATCCTCCTTGCAACGGTTTGGGCGGCCAAACTCATCCCCTCCGGAGACCAGTGGCTGTCCTGTGACAGATAATAATTCGTATCACCCGGTGACAAATCTTCACGAGCATTGGCGAACACCCTGAATAAGTCAACAATCTCCACGCCAGACTCTCTAAGCGTAGAGATGATTTCAATTGTCTTAGGATTGACAGGCTGTTCCAGCTCCTCTGCTCGGGAAGTAAGCATTTCCGGATAGACACTCGCCTTATTCGGTGCAGGCACGATCAGCAGCCTGATACCTCGCTGGGCCAGTTGGTCCCGAAAGGAAATAATCGCAGAAAGAACATCCTCCCGGCTGTATTGCGAATCGGCGGGCAAAGGCTCAATTAGATATTGTACCGATGGTTTGTAGAAAAGCCAGCCGGATAGGCCCATAAGGGCCTTATCACCCGTATCTCTTAATACCAGAAATTCTACATTTTTAATAGAAGGACGGAGTCTGCCGGCAAGCCAGCAGTTCTTCTCAAGTTCATTTTCGAAAATTCTGAGATTATCTTTCGTCGGCAACTGCCCGAACAGCTCGGCAAACTGCGGCTGCTCCCCTTCACTCAACTCGACTGAGACCTGGACCACGCCAACGCTCAGAAGCACTATCATGAAAGCAGTTATCAGGAAAACATGTTTTACTTTGCCTTTGCCCACTCGTGCTGCTCCTAAAACTGAAAATACAAGAACGAGTTGAACGACTGCGCGAACATCGTCATTAGTGACACACAGAACAAGACGATAAGTATGAGGGCTTTGGGCCAGGTTATAGTTTTGGCCCAGTCAAACGCCTGCAAGGGTAGAAACGCCAGAAAAGCACAGATTGCCATTATGAGCACGCTACCCTGAGTGTAAATTTCAGAACTGAGCAGAACCGAACCGCCCTGTGCTTTTGACATTGTAAACATAATCGTCAGGTATTGCCAGGCATCAGATATCGTCGCGGAGCGGAAGAACACCCACCCCACCATAATCAGCAAGAAGGTCAACAAAACCTGTACACTTCTTGGCAAGGCATAATAGAAGGCCTTTCTGCCGTTGAAGCGCTCGACGACCAGCAGTATACCGTGATATACCCCCCAAACCACAAACGTCCAGTTCGCGCCGTGCCAAAGCCCACATAGTAGAAACACAATAACCAGGTTGAGATATGAGCGCCCGACCCCCTTTCTATTGCCGCCGAGCGGTATGTAAAGGTAGTCCCTGAACCAACTGGAAAGTGAGATATGCCATCGCCGCCAAAAATCCGTAATGCTAATGGACAAATATGGAGCATTGAAGTTGCGCGGACATTCGAATCCGAGCATCAAACCCAGGCCGATGGCCATTTCAGAATAAGCGGAAAAATCGAAATACAACTGAAAAGTGTAAGCGGCAGCACCAAACCAGGCATCAACGCCGCCGGGTGCTTCGGCGGCGAAGACGGCGTCTGCCACCTTGGCCACAACGTTTGCCAAAAGGATTTTCTTTGCAAAGCCGAGAATAAACAGCGCCGCGCCGTACGAGAATTTATCCGGCCTGTGCGTACGGCAAACAAGCTGCTCGGCAAAAGTTGGAACTTGTTGTGACTTGGCATCTATGGTACCGTAGCGCTGAATCGGGCCGGATAGAATCTGCGGGAAAAAGGAGACGTAACAAGCAAAATCGAAAAAGGAACGCGCCGGCGGCGAGCCGCGGTAAACATCAATCATATAGCTGAGGATTTTGAAAGTGTAGAACGATACTCCTATGGGCCAGGCAACTTTTAAGACAGGCAGAAAATCCGCCCCGAAGGCTCTCAGGACATAGTTCAAATTCTCCTGCAAGAATACGAAGTACTTGAAAAAGCCCAACACACTCACATTCACTACAAAGGTGATTGCCATAATCAGCAGCTTCCATCTTTTACCGTCCGATCTGGCTATAAGAATGGACAAGAGATAATTTATTAAACTAACACAAAACAATAGAACCGCAAACCAGGGATTTAGCCATGCATAGAAGACGTAGCCGGCAAGAACAAGAAAAACATTTCGCAACGAAATGAGCTTGCCGGGCAAGAGATAGTATGCCAATAGTAAGAAGGGCAGAAAATAGAACGTGAAGATATGTGATGTAAATGCCATCGGCTTCTATTTTATCACCAGATTAGTCCATAATGCCCAGTAAATCGGGTCCTTACTTTCATCGAAATACTTGTTGATGATACCTCCCATGTAGTAATCATCAATAGGTACTTCCAAAGCCATGCGGTGTATGTCTGTTGCTTTGAATCTCCTGAGATTGCCGCCGATTTCCCTAACTCGTGCATCAATCGACACCGCGGCGCCATTTGCAGTTCATTTGCAGACGGCTCAGTAC
>CAZIAN010000192.1:0-8644 GCA_964537355.1 uncultured Pirellulales bacterium
TCGGACCCAAAGCCAGGCCTTCGAAATCTTCCGCAAACAACACGGTTTTTTCAATTCCGACAGCAGTTAACGTTGTTTTGCCGGGATTTCTGCCATCAAAGTCCAATTCAAATGTGCCATCACCTCCATAGGAAGTAATCAGACCTGCGGCGATAAGGTCATTGACTTTGGCAGTATCATCACCTTCTAATACTAACGTACCTTCGGTGACATCTATCATGCCGTTTTCCTTCACACTAAGGCCGCCGGCTGCCGTGACGTTGTAAGTGCCTCCATAAAGGTAAAGCGCTCCAAAAGCTCCACTGCCGGTAGGAATGACAGCCTCTCCGGCGCTGATTGTGCCGCCGGTCATAGTCAGGGTGCCTGCGCCCCCGCCCCATCCAAGCTCGAATTCACTACCAACAGTTAGCTCTCCGCCACTCATGTCACAGATGCCGAAGGAGCCCTCTCCATCGCCCAACCAAATCCATTCTGCCACCTCAATCGTTCCGCCTGTTATCGTCAGCATTGGCTCTCCGGGCGCTTCGGTAAAAATGCCTTTAGCCTTCGCATCGATACCATCCTGAATAATCGGACCGTTTGGTGCTGCTGCGGCAGGTACGTCGATTCTGACCTCGTCATCCAGCATAGGTACTCTACCCAGATCCCAGTTTTCCGGAGTGCTCCAGAGGTGGTCGGCGCCAAGGTCGGTCCACTGTATGTCTTCAGCCTGAACAACCGATCCCAGCAATAAAACAATAGAAAACAAATAAATCAATTTCTTACACATAATAGTCCTCCTTATTCCTAAATAGAGATAAATAGTTACTTGTGCTTTGGCCACACACCAAAACAGCTTATGCGTCTGATAAACGTCGAAAATATTTTTCTACACGGGATGAATATTTACAAATTTTCGTTACCTCCTTCCTTCAAAACCCATCTTTTAGTTGCTGCTTGAAATGCGAAAAAAACATTATTTACGGCTCAACAGGCTGTTAAAACTCTGTACGTTGCATAATAACTCCTCCTGTTATTTACGACACTACAGGAATTGTACCCGCAGGAAGCTTAAAAATCCACAGATTTCCAACTATTCGGATACAAGTTTCACTAGTATTATCTATACTATATCATCACCTACCTTGCCGTCAAGTAAAATCCATTGACAATACACTGGTAAGCACACTTCTTACGGGCCTTAGCCCAGGTAGGTACTACGATATAAGGCCCCATGTACTTCCATAGAATTACACCGGAGATTCTCGGAATGGGTAACAAGCAAGCCAGCTTATACCTCCAGTCACCTGGTTCGACACATTATACGATTTGTTTGGTTGGAGATGAACAAAAGATTTGTTACAATAGTAATAGATATTATGGATATCTGGAAAATGTTTTCGATGAATGAGTATGTTGTTTCCCAAAAAAAATAATGAGCATGAAAACCAGAGCAAGAAGCTCTGTACTGAATTGGATAGATATGTCAACAGCAAAGGCAGAGAACTTAAAGGCGTATCTATTGGGAGTGTTGAAAACTGAGATTGCCTACACCTTTCAAATTTGATAAGTCTTTACCCTCGGTTTATTGGGCATCGGGAGATGATGCTTACAATAACACACGAAAAGCACTTTCATATATTGATTTATCACCATCAAAGAACAAAGCTGTATTACTTAAGCCTAATGTGGGTCGGAACGTACAACCTGAAACAGGCATTACAACACATCCACAAGTCGTAGCTGCTGCAATTGATGCTTTCAGAGAAGCAGGGGCCGATGTTAGTGTAGGTGAAAGCCCAATAACCGGCGTGGCGATGTTTGATGCCTTTGAAAGCTGTGGTATTGCTGCTGTTGCCAAAATACGAAACTGCCCTCTAATCGACATGGATGTACATCGGTATGTAACTTGTGAAATCCCTGCCGGTATTGCGATGAAATCACTTAAGGTATGCCGAGAGATTACAGAATATGATATTATTGTCTCAATCCCTGTGATGAAAACACATATGCATACGGGTGTAACACTATCTGTGAAAAATATGAAGGGATGTTTGTGGCGACGTTCCAAAGTAGATTTCCATATGTTGCCACAACTACCCGGCTATGAAGAAAAGCCATTGGATATAGCAATTGCAGACTTGTCTTCGGTGTTACATCCTCATCTATCAATCATTGATGGGACAATTGGTATGGAAGGACTGGGGCCCAGTGCGGGTAAACCTAAATCATTGGGTGTGGTACTTGTTGGTGTCGATGCCTTTGCCACAGATTCTGTTGCATGTGCAATAATGGGAATACGTGCATATGATATTCCACATCTACGGATTGGTTCACAAAGAGGATATGGTGTAATAGATCTTGATTCGATCGCAATAAATCCTGAAAACTGGAAGGATGTTCAGGATTCTTTTGACCTTCCCCCTGAGGAGCTATCGATAGAATTTTCCGGCTTTACTGTTTTAGATCGACAATCTTGTAGTGCATGCCAGTCAACATTATTGATGTTTTTAAGGCAATATGGACAACAGTTAAGCGATAGCACATCTGATGATAAAGATATTACTATCGCTATCGGTAAAGGTCATGAGGAATTACCGATTGATACTTTGTGCGTTGGTAACTGTACTGCTAAGCATAAGAACAGTAGAAAGTTTGTTTCTGGATGCCCACCCGTATCAAGCGAGATACTGTCTATGTTCAATGATGATAGATCATCTTCGCACCCGCAATAACATATTCAAGTCTGATTACATATGCTGAGAAAAATCAGAGCCTATGCTAAATGTTTTTGTATGGAAACCGATCTTATACGGTGGTCTCTATCACCGGCGTTAGCCGTTAAGGGTCCAACCGGGGCGATACTTTCGGCTGAGCAGATCATTGCCCTCAGCACTGTTAGTAACTTGCCCACGCTTGCCGTCGTATTCGATTTTCTTACCAACGCGATAGGCCACCAATCCCAGGAGCATCGTCTCAATCAGGTTGCAGCTGTACTCGAAATCGCACGAGGTCTTAAGGTCACCCTTACATGCCCTGATCCATTCTTCCTGGAAGTGGCCCAAGTTAGGGATGATCTCGTCCTCGTTGCGTTTCTTGTAATAGGTCAGATCGGCGTCATCACCAAAAGGCAATACCAGTCGCGAGCCGAAATCGGCAATTACAAAACCCTTGCTGCCCTTGAACATTGCACCATGTCCGATCTTGTTCAAGTCAACATAAGGTTTGGGCGATCTGGGCATGGCGCCGCCCTGGTACCAGCCTAAACGTATGGCCGGGCGCCAGTTGTTCGCAGGCATGTCAAAGTGGCTCTCCATCTTCACCGGCGTGACGTCGGGATTGAATGGATCGCCCTTGGCCTGGGCTGTAGTCGGCAGTTCGGTGTCAATCGCGTTCCAGGCCAGATCCATCGTATGGCTGCCCATGTCGCCGATCTGGCCGCTGCCGAAGTCCCAGTACATGTTCCACTTCAGGCAACCACCAATGTACCCCGGGTTGTAAGGATGCCAGGGTGATGGCCCGATCCACAGATCGTAATGGAGAGACTTCGGCGGTTCGCCTTGGGCGGGCAGGTAGCCGGGTCGGGGGATTTGGCGGTTGCCCCAGGTATAGACGTCTGACAACTCGCCGATAGCTCCATCCACAATCAGCTCACGAACACGGTTGAAGTTCGGATTGGCATGCCGCTGTGTGCCGCATTGTGTGGCAATCTTGTGTTTGTTCTTGAGATAAGTCGCGCGCACTACCCGTGCTTCATGCACGCAGTTGGCCATTGGTTTCTCGCAGTAAATATGCAGCCCGCGATTCATAGCCCAGTTGGCGACGAACGCGTGTGTGTGGTCTGTGGTGCAACAGATGACCGCATCCAGGCCTTTCTGATCGAGGCACCTGCGCCAATCGACGTAATGCCTGGCTTTCGGGAACTTCTTGGCGGCCGTGGCAAGGTTGTTCTCATCCACGTCGCACAGGGCCACAACATTCTCGCTTGAAATGGGACCTTGGTGAGCACGACCACGACCCCCCACGCCGATCAGGGCTACATTGAGCTTCTTGCTGGGCGCATTGGCGCCGGAGAGTGTACCGGTCGGTAGAATGACCAATCCCATTCCGACTGCCGCAGTGGATTTCAAGAACTGACGTCGTTGAGTGAGGCTGTTTTCCATAATATTTCTGCCTTTCATTGCGATTTTAGCTGTTGATTTATTAAACCTGTAAAATTAAGTGTACGCATTAGGATAAAAAATACAACATAAAAAGTGAGCCTCTATCACTGAATCATCTTGGGCCCATACATCTGTAAACATTTGTTCCATTGCCACCAATCAATTAGAAGCGCACTGAGTCGCACACGAAGCTCCCATAAATGACTCCATTTTCGTGAGATGTAAAATGGTAGAATTCTTTAATAAATTTGTGTCACCCGAATGTCTCCATATATGTCAAGTTTGATGAGTGATAGGAACACTAAACCTCCGGTTTTTGCCGTAAAACACATCTTTTCAAGAATTTTAAAGATAAAATCGGTTAAGTATACGATGCTTTGATTTTTTATTAGAAAACGCAGATTTTACGTGAACGTTTTCAATGACCGTTCTCAGTTGGTAGCGGACTGATATATCTTAACAGGATATCTATTGTTCATCTCATCGTTGGTCATGTTCCGAATTTAGCATAATGAAGTCATCGTTCAGCTATCCATTTCTTCAATATATCCATCTTCGAGATTGTACTGCTGCTTCTGGTCCATTTTATATATTCGTTCAATCAGTCGCCATTTATCCTTGGCCGACACATCGCTGTGTGTCTTCTGATACTTCGAAACCAAGGCCTCCCATTCGGCCTGACGTTGAAGCGTTGCCAGTCTGGCCATAGCCTGCTCATGATCGAAGTCTGCTTCTGTGTCCATTATCATGAAGAGGTTTGTACCCGAGATATATATTTCCATATCTATGATACCAACCTCTTTCATGCCGGCTGTTATCTCGGGCCATCCAGCACCCATAGCATGAAGTTTCTTGTACTCTTCGATGAGTCTCGGATCATCTTTAAGTTCCATACATTTGCAGTATCTTTTGAAAACCTTTTTCATATGGATCTCTCAGGACAACAAATATGTTATTTCTGTTTTCACTAAAAACCACGCATCACGGTGCTCTCTCGTCTTGGAAGCCCGGCCTTGGGCAGGCGTTTGAGCACAACGTATTCAATGCCGTGCTCCCGGCAGTACTTTCGCTTCTGGGGCTTGTCGCCATCCTCATTCACGGCGTAGATGTCAGGTTTCAATCGCTTCAGTTCGGGCTCCGCGTCAAGCCAGCCTTGACCTGTCGAGATCAAAGCCTGTCTTGCGTAGCGGATGGATGCAACCATGTAGCGGCGTACCTCCTGTGAAAACATAGGATGGCCTTCTCCCTTCAAAGCCCTAATGTTGGCATCGTGACCCACAACAACATACAAATCACCCAGTTCTGACACCTCCTCAAAAAATCGGACATGCCCCGAATGAAACCAGTCGTAGCATCCGGTTACCAGCACCTTTTTCCTAAAAGTACTATGTAGTTTTGTTTCGCTAACTTCAGGGAATCCCTCCAGATCTGTTTTAGCCAGAATTCGATATTTCAATCCTGTTTTCTTGCAGAAGGTTCTTATAGCGGGAGTGTCATCGTCTTGTCGAATAATCCACTCATGAGGATGTGCATCTTTAACCGAAGGAAACTCGTCGGAACTTAGTGGCTGTTTAACCAAGCGAACCTTATGTATGTAGCGGATCGCCTGTAGAAAGTATACACGCTCACTTTCGGGGAATTTAGGATCCCTGCCGGTTGCAGCACGTAATGACTCATCATTCCACAACAAAACGTACAACAGACCAAAGCAAGCAGCCTCCTGGAGAAAACGGACATCCGACGCTCGAATATCGTCAAATCCCCCACACACAACGATACGCTTATCAGCGTTATTCATGATTGGTTGATTCTCACTTTAATATGGAATGCGCCCGGGACGGGTATCTCCGACGCGACAAACAAATAACCACCTCCACAGCCCGAATACATCGCGCCGGGATAATTAGACTGGTAGTACTCCAGCAATCCGAGCAAGTCCACCTTTAAGGTGTGATGACGGACCGTGCCGGGCAAGATGTTTTCCCAGCAAAACATACACTCATTCATCGATGCTCCCAGAGCCCCAGTATCCCGGGCCAGGATAGCCTCGTAACAGGTTTTGCCTGACTGTCCGAGCCGAGCAATCCAGTCCGGCTGTAGATTCTTCGTTTCGAGGGGATCGTACTCATCTGGCCGCGGCGCAACCGGGAGAATATGAATAATATTTTCCAGCCAGGAAGCCACAGTCGGGTCGTTGCTTGACTCGATATGCCGCGGGAAGACACCTCCTTGATGCTCGAAATCGTAGTCGAGCCGACTGATGCCGGGATAGACAAGGCCAATCATATCCTGAGAGCCTGATGGTTCAGCCTTGCCCTCGTTCTCCGCTATATATAGTTTCTGTACAAGTTCGGCTGGGTCCTGGTCAGGCAGGCCATCTTTCCAGAGATCAAGGGCAATCTTGCGCGTGCCGATACAGAGGCCGGCCCGCTCCATGAACCAAAACTGTGGTTCGACACAGACAACTACCATCGAACCGGGTGGAGATGGATTGTGCTTAGAAGCAAAAGGCTGGTCAATCCATCCACCAGCAAGAGCAATTCTATAAGGAAGTTTTCCAACCACATCCATAATCCCGAGATTCTCGTTTGTTGTCATACTTGCCTCTTGTTATCTTCTTGAAGACACGTCACAGACAATCCGTTTCTTTTCGTTCGGTCGGGGTACCAACCGTCAACTTACAGTTCGCTTGCCCGCCTTGCGATCCAGATATTGTTGCTCAATCCAGTCGTACGTTTTCTTCAATCCCTCTTCAAGGGGCGTGCTCGGTTCCCAACCAAGAATCTTTTGGATGAACGTGTTGTCACTGTTTCGTCCAGCAACGCCCTTGGGCGCATCCAGATCATATTCGCGTTTCAAAGCCATCCCACCGATGTGCTCGGCCAGCGAGACCAGATCATTAATTGAAATAAGGTGATTAGACCCAAGATTGATGGGCGTGGCGATAAGTTCATCGCAGTGCATGATCATATCGATGCCTTGAACACAATCATCGATATACATAAAACTTCGAGTCTGGTGCCCGTCGCCCCAGATGACAATTTCGTCCGAATTCTCATCTTTGGCTTCAATGACTTTGCGGCAAATAGCGGCAGGAGCCTTTTCACGTCCGCCATCCCAGGTACCGTTGGGCCCATAGACATTATGAAATCGAGCGATAGCCGTCATGAGGCCTCGCTCTGCCCAGTATTCCTGGCAGAACATCTCGGACATAAGTTTTTCCCAACCATAGCCTCGCTCGGCCATCGCCGGAAAAGCATCGGATTCTTTTAACGCCCGCGAATTTGGATCCTCCTGAAGTTCGACGTTATATGCACAGGCAGAAGAAGAGAAGAAATAACGTTGGGCGCCGGCTCTATACGCCGCTTCAATCATGTGTGTGTTGATCAAAATACTCCGCAGGCATTCCACGCGGAATCGCTCTATGAAGCCCATGCCGCCCATGTCCGCCGCAAGATTGTAAACCTCTACAGCGTCCTCGCATGCCCGCCTGCAATTGTCTTCGTACTGCAGGTCCATGCACAGACACTCCACACCCGGGACCCGCTGGTACCATTCTGGAAGGGGCTTTTTGTCCACAGCACGAATGCGGGTAAAGCCCTGGTCATGAAAATACCTTGCTAACGCCCCGGCGATGAAACCGCCCGCCCCTGCAAGGACAATCAGATCGTCCTTATTCAACATCGACACCGCTGTTGGATTATCTTTTACTGCCATATTTCTTCCTTTCTTTACCCAGGCTCTATTGAACGAGCTCGGGCTTGTGAAACTCATACCTGTATCTTATTGACTCTTTTATTTTTCGATATTGATAGTATAATATTGTTATAAATGCAGTATATGCCAAATGTTGTCCAACGCATGACGATTATTGACTTTTTATGGGATAGATACTTATGGTCTCAATTGAGAAAAAAGCACCGGAGTTTTTTTCCGACCAGGTGCTGGAAGCAAACCGTTTTTACCTCGACACCCACTCTCGAAAACGCCAGCCCTTAAAGGTTGTATGTGGAGGCAGCGAACACTGCCGAGCAGGCTATCGAATCAATCGCTTGGACTTCCCATTCTACTCAATTGAGTTTGTGGCAAGGGGCAAAGGGGTGGTGACTCTTCGAGGCTCGGAATATGACCTCTTTGCAGGAAGAGTTTTCTCTTACGGACCCGGTATTGCTCATATGATTATTACCGAGGATGGCGATCCTCTCGTGAAGTACTTCGTGGACTTTATAGGTTCAGATGCGCCTAAGATGCTGCATAAGTTCGGCCTAACCCCGGGACAGGTGGCACAAGTGGCCTCACCGGAGGTAATACTGCGCATCTTCGAGGATCTCATAAAAAACGGTCAAACCGGCAGTCCTTATACACCCCTTTTATGTACAGCCATTTTGCAGCAGCTAATCTTGAAAACCGCTGAGACCTCTATCGTTGAACACACGCACACAACAGCGGCCTTCTATACCTATCAGAGTTCCAGAGAAATCATACGAAAAAATTGTCTAACT
>CAZIAN010000193.1:0-8643 GCA_964537355.1 uncultured Pirellulales bacterium
TCGGCAAAGGGAGGATTAGTGTGACCAACGACAGAGCCGTTTACAGCCGGGTTGTCGAATCCGTCCACCCAGGCAAGATATATCCTGTTGCTCCCCGGTTGGCCTTCATCAATATCATTGTAGCTCTCCATATCATCTATAATAAGGAAGTTGGCGGTGGTAAAGTTCCAGAGCGGTCCTGTCCATGGGCTATCGGCATTGGCATTATTGGCCTCATCGACACGCCAATAGTATGTA
The DNA here is from genome assembly GCA_964537355.1 of uncultured Pirellulales bacterium. Lineage (GTDB taxonomy): Bacteria > Planctomycetota > Phycisphaerae > Sedimentisphaerales > Anaerobacaceae > NIOZ-UU13. Next base: position 238 of record CAZIAN010000193.1, read on the forward strand.
GTATTCCACTCCAACTGTCCGGGTTCAAAGCTTTCTGAGCCAAGGCCCCCGCCGGCTTTCAACTCCAGAGAAGCTTCATTGGCGCCGAAATAGACCTGATATGTATCGGCATAGACTCCGGGTACCCATGTGAGAATCGGTGATTGTGTTATATCCACGGCACCATTAGCAGGCTCCGGGCTACCCACAGCGCCCACTGTTGTAAAGCTCCAGACGCCGCCTTTATGCGTTTCGACAATATCAAACTCGTCGACGCGCCAGTAGTAAGTCTTAGCCAATTCAAGCAGGCCTGGAGTATAGGTCGCAGTTCCCTGAGCCTGGCCGCCTGTTGCATTGTTTAGTTCTTCGAAATTGTCGCCGAAATATACGGTGTGGAGTTTCGCGCCGAAACCCGGTGTCCAGCTAAGCCCTGCATCCAAAGCTACAGCCTCGGCGCTATCAGCCGGGTTTGGAAAGTATGCTGTCTTTGGAGGAATACTAAAACTCCAGACGTTCCCTTTCCACGGACTGTTCGGCTCGTCATTATTGATCTCATCGATTCGCCAATAGTAAGTTGTGCCCGGCACAAGACCATCAGGAAAAGGGAAACCGGGAAAGCCTACAACAATAAACGTATCAGTCTGGCTGCCGACAAACGTGCCTTCGGCTCCATCGTTAACATCATCAAAGTTATCTCCGATATACACATCGTGCGAGAGAGCGAAATCTCCCGGCGACCAGCTAAGGTTCGCCCATGTATCTGAGCGGAGCTCACCGTCAGCCGGATTGGGTCTCGCAGCTGCTTCCGGTTTACGAACAGATGCATAACTGGGAAGCTCTTCCGGTGAGAAGCCACCTTCGGTTGTAAATACCAAATAATCCCAGTATTGTTCGCTTGTACATGCGGTGCAGCCGGCACCGAAAATGAAACCAATCCAGCTTTCGCCCGCTCCCACATGCGGTTCGCTTATCACCTCCTCCTCATCCACATAAATATGGATATCATCCGTATCTCTTACCATTCTTAGAATATGATACTCTGTCATATCAACATCATACGTGCTATTGGTGGAGTTGAGTAGAATATGGTCGGGGAAAAGATCCAGCCATTTGGAATTGCTCCCATCCTGCATACCAACCAGCACCTCAAAATTCGCCGATCCGGACTGGGAAAGCACCTTGACGCGAGCCTCGATTGTTGCCTGTTGCATGAGGGCAGGATCCGCTACGTTATACAGGAAAAAGCAGTGATTTGCCCCAATATCATCAATATGAAGTTCGCCCTGGTCAGTGATTTCAGCAAATCTGTTGTCCCCCTCAAGCTGCCACGCGTTATCGCCCAGTGAGGTATCATCAGGCAGTATATCTCCCTCATAGATATATTCCCATGCGGGACCTGCAGCAAGAAGTGTGGGTATCCAGAAAAACACCAACAATATCAACGATGTTATTCCTATTATTTTTTTCATTCTTCATCCTCCTTACTAATAGCAATCAACTGTTAGGTGCTTTGACTCTCGTTTAAAAAGTCTGATCAAATGGGGATTTCCCATATACACTTCAGTGAACCACTCCTACAGGCTTCAAGTCCCATAATAACATAAATTCATCTCAATTTCAACAATATTCCGGCAAATATAACATGCTGTGCCGCAAATAACACCAAAAAGGCTTCTGAAACGGACTCATTTCCCCCCTTGCGTCACAATACCTTCTGGTGGTATAATCACCCTTTTTAGTGGATATCTAAATCTCTATTAGTATCAGCCAAAATTAGAAATGAGGACCGATTGATGTCAGTGTGGAAAATCATCGCAACAGTCATGGTTTGCTGGTGCTTCTCATCGGGGCAGGCATCGGGACAAAGCGATGCCACAGGACGTCATGAACTGTTCATTGCATCGTTGAAACGAATTGCAGCGGATATCACTTCCCATGCCTTGGATGATGTTGCGAGTCTCGACGAGTGGAAGAAGACTCGGACGGTACAGTACAAACATTTCATGTATACAATGGGGCTCGATCCAATGCCGGAACGCACGCCGCTAAGGGCTCGGATCACGGGGACTCTCGAGCGTTCCGGATACAATATCGAGAAGATCGTCCTTCAAAGCTCTCCCGGGCTGTATGTGACGGGGAATCTCTACCTCCCGCATGTGCTGAAAGGTGAGAGTCCGAAATCGACTGGCCCGCTGCCAACCATCCTCTATGTTTGCGGCCATTCCCCACACCCGCTTGGCGCGAAATGGAACTACCAGGACCGCGCCATATGGTTTGCCGAACACGGTTACGTATGCTTCATTCTTGATACGTTGGAATTCGGTGAAGTCCCGGGAATCCACCATGGCATACACGATTTGAACCGGTGGGATTGGCTTTCGCGCGGCTACACGCCGGCCGGAGTCGAAGTGTGGAACGCAATTCGTGCGATCGATTATCTGGAAACGCGTATAGAGGTGGACAAGGGCCGCATTGGCATCACCGGTATCTCAGGTGGCGGTGCTGTCAGTTGGTACGCCGCGGCGGCGGATGAGCGGATCGCCGTTTCGGTACCAGTTTGTGGGACGTATACGTTTGGTTCCCAAGCGAAGCATTGGCGCGCGTATGGTCAATGCGATTGCATTTACTATCACAATACGTTTCAGACGGATTTGAGTGTCGTTGCCGCGCTGATCGCGCCGCGCCCGCTGCTTTTCTGCAGTGGCCAACTCGATGTGGATTTTCCACCAGACGGTCATAAAGAAGTGTTTCGACAGGCCAAGCGAATATACGACCTGTATTCCGAATCGAAGTCATCTGACCGAATTAAGGAAGTGAATGAAGCGGTCGGGCATACGGACAGCCGGCTTTTTCGGCGCGAAGCAAGGCAATGGTTGAACCTCTGGCTAAGAAACGACCGCTCGCCGCTCAACAACGAGACGAATCGCGATCAGAGACCTTCGACGGCAGAAGAATTGGCCTGTCTGGAGAAACTACCGCGCGATGCAATCAACTATCGTATTGATGAACTGTTTCTGCCGAGTGTTAGGCCTGTTTCCTACAACACGCTTGAGGAATGGGGCAAGCGAAGAGCAGAGCTGCTCGCGGAGTTGAGCGATAAAACATTTCGCTGGTTTCCGACGAATCAGATTCCATTCGACACGCAAGTCAGCCGCAACCTCGGCGGCTGGGCAAATCGTTACGCCGAATACAAGGACGTTGCCATTCAAACGGAACCAGACGTTCGCATCCGGGTTCAACTTTTGCGGGCCCGGAAACGATCAAAGGATACGCCACTGCTAATCTATGCGAAACGAAGCGGTGATTCGATCTATTTTCTTGATATAGACGAGTTGCTCCCCATCTTAGGGCGCTGTGACGTAGCCATTCTGAACACTCGACTTACAGAAGTCTCGGTGACAGCCAAGGAACTATCAGAAATTGAACGCACGGCCTCATGGCTTGGGCGCACTGTCGCATCCATGCAGGTGTGGGATATCCTTCGCACGGTCGAGTGGTTAGCAACCGAAGAAAAACTCAACCCGACATCGCTATCCGTTTACGGCAAAGGCGAAATGGGGATTGTAGGTTTGTACGCTGCGTTGTTTGATGATCGGATCAGTCGAGTCATTGTGCGGGATCCCCCAGCCACACACCGACGAGGCCCGGCCTTGTTGAATGTGTTGAGGATTACGGATATTCCGGAAGCAGCGGCGGCTCTGGCGCCGCGAGAACTTGTGTTTATCGACAACCAGGTTCCGCACGCGTTCCAGTGGACTCGTTCGATATACGATCTTCACGAACACCCGAGCGCGATCAGCACCGCGGGAAGTGTGCCCGAAGCTCTGGAGGTCTGGCGATATTAGGTGGGAAAAAGAAAACTGAAAATCAGTGAAAAGATACTGCTAAAACAATTCTGTTTTCTTTAGCTATAAAAATGCCAGAATTCTTCGAAATTTCACCTCTTTCGAGAGCTAAAAAACACCCCGACTTTCAAGTGACTCTTTGTCTCAATTTTGTCACTACAAATATCAAATTTCACTATTGATGGAATCATCAAACCTCAAATATTAGGCAAAAAGTGAATAATTTTTCAGAATATTTTGTTTTTTTCAGATTAAGAAAACGGTGAGAAGAAATGTATCTATCTCAGCTAATCTTAGATGCTCTGGCAGTTCAGGCAGAACGTAGTTGTCGCACAGCCATAGAGAGCCTGTATCTGACCTGTGCTTGAAAAAACATGCAATATTGATAGATAAGTATATTTCGTTAGTGAAGACTTTCATAAAGCATAATAAGCTTGAATGCTGTATGATGTTCGGCAGCAATACAACTTTGAGATCAATGTATGTACAATGAGAAATCACAGATATACTATTTATGGGAATTAACATGAAAAAGATTTCAAACAATATACTTTTGTTGATATTTGTTCTTAGTTTAGCATGTGTGGTTTGCGGGCAGGACTATCCCCTACGGGATGCTAAGGAATTCCGGGTTCGAGATGGGCTGGCAAATGTTTTTGGGAAGCTGAAGGCGGGTAAGGAAGTGCGGATTGGGTATCTGGGGGGGAGCATTACGGCACAGGCGGGGTGGCGGCCGAAAACGCTGAAGTGGTTCCAGGAACAATATCCCAATGCGACAATTTCCGAGATTAATGCTGCGATTGGGGGGACAGGGTCGGATTTGGGAGTGTTCCGCTTGGAGCATGATGTGCTGAGGTATAAACCGGATCTGCTGTTTGTGGAGTTTGCTGTGAACGACGGGGGTGCGCCGCCGCACCGGATTCAACAGGCCATGGAAGGGATTGTGCGGCAGACGTATGCGGCCGATGCCGAAACGGATATCTGTTTTGTCTATACGCTGGTGGCTGGCTGGACGAAGATGCTACAAGACGGGAAATTTCCACAGGCAGCGTCGGCGATGGAGGCGGTGGCGGATCATTACGGGATACCGTCGGTTCATATGGGGCTGGAAGTGGCAAAGATGGAAGGTGAGGGAAAGTTGATTTTTACGGCGTCAAAACCGAAAACGGATGTGGGGAAAGCGGCCATCGGGGATAAGATCATCTTTTCGCCTGACGGCGTACATCCTTATACCGACACAGGCCATGAGTTGTATCTACAGGCGGTGGTTCGAGGGATGGAGACGATACGTAAGGTGAGCAAGCCGAGGACGCATGTACTTGGAGAGCCGCTGGTGCCGGACAATTGGCAGGCGGCAAAGATGGTAGCGTTAGATAAGGCGAATCTGTCGGAAGGTTGGCGAAAGCTGGATGCAAGCAGGCACAGTCTGGCCAAGCGGTTTGGGAACAGGATGCCGGAGCTTTATTTTACAAATCAGCCGGGCGAGTCGATTACAATTCAGTTCAAGGGGACGGGGCTGTGGATTTATGATCTGCTGGGACCGGACTGCGGGCAGGTGATTGTTAAGGTAGATGGCAAGAAAGAGAAGATCGTACCGAGATTCGATGCGTATTGCACATATCATCGGTTGGCGACACTGGCGGTAGCAGAGAATCTGCCTGATGGAGTGCATACGGTAAGCCTGAAAGTACATCCAGACCAGCCGGACAAGGCGAAGATTCTGGCGAAACGGAATCAGAAAATCGATGATCCCAAGCAATATGATGATACGGCGTGGTATGTCGGGGCGATTCTGCTGATTGGAGAGATTGTGGAGTGAGGGTAATTATACACAATGTGCATGAATAATACTGGCAGTGCCACAATGAAAGGCCCGTCAGCTTCCGGGAGTAGTTCCCCCAAAAAGATGATTGGGGTGACATTGCCAATATACCTTCTAAGCCGCTCAATTACATTGCAATATTCCTTGTACCATCGATCAGCAACAGGCGTTCATCCGTGACGCAGCAACAATTATACGCTGGAACTGTAGCGAATTAGGGCGCGTTGCTGTGACATTTCTGTGGCATTTTCAGGAGTAGTGTCCATCAAGAAACACTCTATAACACTCTCCCTTCCCTCAGAGCGCAGTCGCTAGTTCAGGCATTGGGTCCCAACCGATCAATTATCTTAGAATTAATCCTATGGCTTTTTGTGCATATCAGCATTGGATATCTCGGCCATCAACCATAAGGTATAGGCAACCATGGGTGTCCAATACTCGGATATCTGCCACCAGCCATCTCCAATTATGGGTTGATCTTCATGATCCCCGCCTATTCCATTCTGAACGGCCCCAGGTATAACTGGAGTTCGAGGCAGGAAGGAGCTTCCAGGGAAATGTTTCAGATGATTATGCCCGACTCCTACCATGGTGGAACTGTTGAAAGGATTGACGCCGACAACCCAATCCAATTGTCTTTGCGCTAACCCTGCCAATTCCTGATCATTCAATATTCTTGCTGCCTTTACCAGGCCAACACCGGCTGATGTTATGTTTGCATTGATCCCAACCCACCAGGATAACTCAGGCTGCATAAAATAGCGGTACCAATATTTACCTTCTTTACGGTTTCCTCCAGGATCCTCGTCTGTGTACAAACCAAAAGGGACTATCCCAAAATTGTTTTTGTTTGATATGAACCGGAGATAGTGATACGCATAGTCAGAAATCATGTCTTTCCAATTGGCCACGTCTTTATGTGCAGGGAAAGTCTGAATTAAATCACACAAAGAAATTAATTCCAAACACCCTCGTGAGATGTTTTTATAAGGCTGTTTTCCTGTCGGGGAGTTGAAAAAAAATCCACCGAAGCTATCCTCATTAATTGGTGCCTGCAGTTTTTTCAATTTGGCAACCTGCTCTATAGCATAGTCTTTATATCCCGCATCGTTTGTGGCTTTGTACAATTCGATAGAAGCTTGTATGCCGGCGCCAATCGTACCAGGATTCGTGTTCCTATCAGTTTGAGTACACCAGTTAAAACAATTTATGGCGGCCTTTAAGCACTTTAGAGAATAGACATTGTCTTTATCTTTGGTAATCCGTGCCATTAAAGCCTCAGAGGTGATGAAATTAAACTGACCGGTCATGTCAAGAGGATCTGTCCGGATCACGCGGTCGTCATTTGAGCCGAAGATGAGCATGTCGTTCTGAGATTTTCCTGTAGTGGGCTTGACGAAATCAACTTCACCACCTTCTTCACCCACTTCATTGTCGGTCCAACGATTACTGTCTGAATGTTTCTTTACATCTCCTCCGACAAAACTCATGATATATCCTTGTGGTTCCTGCATATTCAGAAAATACCGATTTCCCCACATCAATTCATCCAGGATGCGTTCGCCGTTATGTCCTTTCTGTAATTCGTAGGTTTTGGCAAGACTTATCATGCCATAAATAGTAGCGCCCACCCATTTCCTCAAGTCACTGGCATCGTGCCAGCCTCCTGATACATTCTGATGTTTTCCATTATCAAGTCTTATTCCATCATCAACGTGGCAGGGAGCCAGGTATCCTGTTGTACTTGGACCACATCGCTGACGTGAAAAATAATAAACGATCAGGTCCATTGGATTTTGATAGATCGAATTGGAAATTTCAAAAGGGAAAGACCTTAATGTACCAGATTTAATAAAGTAATGGCCATCCCTGGATAACGGGCTGAAAACACCCTTTAAATAGGTTCCAAAATCACCTTGATTTGGTTGCAGTACACCCTTGTAAACCACCTCCAGTGTCTTCAGATCTATCACCTCAAAGTCTCGCTTGACTTGGCCTTTGGTAATACAGAATTTTTCGGCCTCAGGTATATAACCGACCTGATTTATCAAAAGGTTCACATTCAAATCCCTTGATATCGTCTGGGCATTTAGCTTATGAATTGTACCAGGAAGTAAGAAGATAAATGAGATTAACAAAATATTTCGGAAACGTGCACTGAATTCTTTCAGGATCATTATGGAATTGATTAGTTGTGGTTTTGTAAGTTGATATTTCATTATGTATTTCCTGAAATTAAACGATAACAATTTCGAATTCAACACGCAAAATAAGTGTACTATCAGTGATATAGCGATTCAAGAGGAAAAAGACAGCCTGAAGATTGTTTGTGAGGCAGCGAACGACAGTAGATTGCATGATACTCTTCGGATAGCTTCTCATTGAATTGCATAATGCCAGATCTTCCCTAAAAATCACCTCTTTCAGAAGCTGAAAAACAAGCTGCTTTCCATGTGATTTTATGTCTCAAAAATGTTTCCATAGCACTCTGTTTGGTGTGATTTCTAAAGAATGTAAACCATTACTGCTTTTTGGAATTATCATTGTTAATGTTAAGTATGCTGATCAGGATGAATTTTCTGGAAATGCATTGTGAAATGGATTTTAATTGGCTATGTGAAAACATTTGTAAATAAGCAAGGTAGATGTTTAGTAAGAAGGTTAAATACTATGGACATAACACTATTGGATCATGTGAGATTTAGAAGAATCTTGATTGCTCTTATCCTTTTCGCAGCATTCTTTAATCTGAACTGTTCC
>CAZIAN010000194.1:0-8585 GCA_964537355.1 uncultured Pirellulales bacterium
GTGGAGATGGAACAGGTCCCGCTGGAATGGGACCAATGACAGGTAGAGCTGCTGGTTTTTGTGCTGGTTATCCAGAGCCGGGCTATGTGAATCCAATTGGTGGAAGAGGATTCGGTGGTCGGGGCAGAGGTTTCTCGGGCCGAGGTGGCGGTCGAGGCAGAAGAAACTGGTTTTATGCAACAGGATTGCCCGGATGGCAAAGGGCTGGATATGGTATGCCTGCCTGGGGCGGTACTGTGAGTCCATTCGCTTACGGTGGAGCACCAGTTACTCCAGGCTTAACAGCTCAGCAGGAACTCGACGGCTTGAAAGGTCAGGCGGAGTATCTTGAAGATAGCCTTGACGGAATCAAAAAACGCATAGGTGAACTTGAAAGCCAGAAAAGTAGCAAAGAGTAAGTAGTATAATCCTGTTTAGACAAAATTGCCGCAACAAGATAAACAGAAACAGATTTATTTACTACGAGGGTACTGGTCTATAAATCTCACTCTGTCAGGAGATTGTAAGAAATTTGCTTTTAAGGAGATAAGATTATGCCGGATTTTGGAAACCCGTTCAGCGGACTCGCAAATGACCGCAAAATTAAAAATGCAGAGTTAGTTAGAGCAATTCGCTTTATGGTAGCGGCCGAATACGAGGCAGTTCAGTTGTACATGCAACTTGCAGAATCCACGGATAATGAATTGGCCATAGACGTGCTTCGAGATATCGCTGACGAAGAACGAGTTCACGCAGGTGAATTCCTAAGGTTGCTGGAAGAACTGGCTCCGGATGAGAAGAAGTTCTATGGCGAAGGTGCTGAAGAAGTCCAGGAGATGATAGATAAAGCGAAGAAAGACAAGCAGTGCTGAACCTCTTGTTCAGAGACCGCCTGCAGGACCAATGGAAGCTGAGCCTTTGGATTTAAAGGGATTGTCTCCATGGCTGTGGGGGGTTGGGAGTTCTGAAAAAATTTAGAAGGATGTACGCGATGCCAATATTTGAATACAAATGTAACAAATGTGGGAGTAGGATGGAATTTTTAGAAAAAAGAAAGACTAAGTCCAAACACGTTTGTGAAAAATGTGGAAGTAATAAAATGCAAAAGCTTTTCTCAGGTTTTTATGTCGGGGCCGGTACTAAATCGAGTTCTGGGACCAGCGACTCCTGTCCCACGGGAACGTGCGGCCTCTCATAGAAAGGATCTCTTATGAAAATCGCAGTGACTTCAACAGGCCCTACTCTTGATGACAATGTGGAGGCTAGATTTGGTCGGTGTGCGTATTTTTTGATTGTTGACGCCGACACAATGCAGTCTGAGGCGATTGAAAATCCAAACATTGCCCTCGGCGGCGGCGCGGGTATTCAATCGGCTCAACTAATGTCAGAAAAGGGAGTAATTGCGGTACTCACCGGCAACTGTGGGCCTAACGCATTTAACGTATTTGGTCAAGCGGGAGTACAGGTTATCGTTGGTGTAACCGGATCTGTTCATAACGCCGTTGAGCAATTTAAGGCAGGGATTTTCTCTTCTGCTACGGGACCAAATGTAGCTAATCACTTTGGTGTGAATGTAGCAATTGGCCAAACGAAAACCGGACCAATGGGTCAAGGCGGCGGGATTGGCTTAGGTACCGGTGGTGGACGCGGTATGGGTAGAGGTGGTGGAATGGGGCGAGGCATGGGCAGAGGCAGAGGTATGGGTCGCGGACGTGGCACGGGTACGGGTGCTGGTTTCGGAATGGGCAACTGGCCGGCATTAGAACAACCTGCTTTTTCGTCAGAGCCAGATGTTGAGCGTGAGCAGGAAAAGGCTTTTTTGCAGGGACAGGCACAGGTCCTGGAACAGCAAAAAGATGAGATAGAGCAAAAGATAAGAGAGTTGGAAGCAGGCCAGAACTTGGTCGCTGTTGTTCTATCTGATAAGTGTGCAGGCTGTGGTATTTGCATTGATGTGTGTCCGGCAGGCGCCATTGAGGTTAGTGAACAAGCTGTTGTCAACAGCGAATCCTGTTCTGGCTGTGCCGCCTGTGTTTCAGAATGTCCCAATGAGGCGATCATACTTGTTCAGAAAAAAAATAGTAAGTAAGCTTTCTAAAGGAATTGGTAAGTGAAAAAGAGTATGTTCCCGCAATGTGGACGGTGCGAGAGTAAAGAATGTCGCGACGGCAAAGATTGCTTCTTGCAGACTCCCAAGCATAGACCATTATATTACAATGATGTAGCTAAATTACACCAAGCCGCTTCTGCAGTTGAGGCAAAGCATTATTGCAAAGAAACAAGATTGGGTGAGATAATTTTGTTGGCTTCGGAGTTGGGATATCAAAGAATAGGCCTGGCTTTTTGTATAGGTTTGAGCGAAGAGGCAAGGATTATTGAGAATATTCTTTCAAAGCACTTTGAGGTCGTTTCAGTCTGTTGCAAGGTTTCTGGAATTGACAAGAAATATTTTGGTTTACAGAGGATCTCACCAGAAAATCCTGAGGTTATGTGCAACCCTGCGGGACAGGCCCAACTGCTAAATGAGGCTGAAACTCAGCTCAATGTTATATGCGGGCTTTGTGTCGGACATGATGCGATCTTTGCCCAGCTTTCAGAGGCACCTGTGACAACGCTCATTGCCAAGGATCGTGTCTTGGCTCATAATCCTGCCTCAGCGATCTACTGCCAGTATATTCGAAGACAGTTCGACGAAACACAATAGCGGAAACACACGATGGAACAAGCATTTACTGCAACTGAAATCAATGTTGGATTTCATCCGGACGGTTACAGGATAGATAAAACAGCCTCGCCAATGAATAGGTACACAAAGTGGGAAATATTACCTGGGAATAAATGGCGTAATCCAGAACCGGTATGTTTTGATAGTTTACCCAAGGACGGCTGGTTTGCAAAAGACCGATTCGATTGGAATAAACCTAATAATGTTGAGGGATATGCTTGATATGAAAATTGCTATTGCCAGCGGCAAAGGTGGTACGGGCAAGACAACTATAGCGACAAATCTCGCCTGTTCAGTTGCTCAGATGGGTAAAGAAGTACAATATCTTGACTGTGACGTTGAGGAACCTAATGGGCATATATTTCTTAAGCCCGATATCAAAGAAAATCACAATGCCACGATCGGTGTGCCGGAAGTTGACACAGAATTATGCGACGGTTGTGGCAAATGCGGCCAACTTTGCCAATACAGTGCCATTATATGCTTGAAAGACACACCCCTGGTCTTTGAGCAGTTATGCCACTCATGTGGTGGTTGTATGCTTGTTTGTCCTACGGGTGCCATTACTGAAACGCAAAAGCCAATCGGATTTGTTGAATCGGGTACTGCCGACAGCGTCAAATTCGTACAGGGACGACTTAATATTGGGGACGTACGATCACCTGCTTTGATCAAGAAGGTCAAAGAGAGAGCGGCGAATGATGGGATTGTTATAATAGATGCTCCGCCGGGTACCTCGTGCCCTGTAATCGAGGCTATTAAGGGGGCAGATTTTTGTTTGCTTGTCACCGAACCTACACCATTTGGTTTGAATGATCTGAAATTAGCGGTTGGGATGGTCAGAGAGTTGAAGCTGCCCTTCGCAGTGGTGATAAATCGCAGTGATTTAGGTGATGATGGAGTACAACGATACTGTGACGAGGAAAGGATAGAAGTCATCCTTGAGATTCAAGACGACCGTAGAATTGCAGAGGCTTATTCAACGGGAAGCATGATTATAGATGTGTTGCCTGAATATCGAAGTGATTTTCTGCGTTTGTACGAGAACATATCAAAAAGAAAAGCGAGTCAGAAAGTATGAAAATGGACGACTTGAAGGCACGCCATGCAGCCGGCCAAATCCTCGAAGTCGGAGAAGGCGTAAGTCGAACCGAATTGAAAAAAGCCTATCGGAGAGCTTCCTTGAGATATCATCCCGACCACAATCAGGGAGATTCGGATGCAAACAAAAAATTCATACTCGTTAAATGTGCATACGAACTGCTGGCAGAAGATAAACCCTGCTCTGCGCTGCTTGAAGAGATTAACGATTGGCCGGGTGTTCCCGATGATGACAAGTACAGGCTCGATAATCAATGGGGACATTTCCTTTGGTGGCGCGATAAATTCTTTGGTTTTGAAAAGGTAAAAAGGTCAAATGGCAAACGTTCTTTTTGTGTTTAATAGAAACAATTTAGCGAGGTGAAATCATGGCAGATCTGGCCGCAAGAATAGGCGGAAAGAAGTTTATGTGGGATAAAGGTTGTTATCCCACTGAAGAAGAGGCACATGAGAAAATGGCTCAGTATGAAAAAGATGGTTTCGAAGTAGAGTGTGTGGAAGAAAATGGGATGTACCTGGTTTATACACGCAGGCTTGTTACTGAAATAGTACTCGAAGAAGGAGATCAGACATTATGAAAGGATCCGTACTTGTCGTTGGAGCCGGTCCGGCAGGGATGCGTGCAAGTTCTGAACTGGTGAATCAGGGATTCAAGGTTATTCTTGTTGAAGAAAAGCCAACAATCGGCGGTAAAATGGCTCAGATTGACAAAATGTTTCCCTCGAATGAGTGCTCCACTTGTACCATACTTCCCAAGATGCTTGAGCTTACCAGCAATCCAAATGTGACCATAGTCTCATTTGCAGATGTCGAGAGCATTGAAGGTGAGCCTGGAGATTTCAAGGTCAAAGTCACCAAGAAACCGAGATATGTCGATACTGCAAAATGTACAGCCTGCACAGATTGTTTTCCTGTTTGCCCTGTTGGAGGAATTCCGATGGAATTCAACTTTGGCAGGGGTACTTCCAAAGCTATCTCATTTTATTCACCGTTTCCGCCAAGAAAAGCCTTAATAAATCCTGAGAAATGTACTTTTATCACTGAAGGCAAGTGTGGAGACAAAGAAGTCCCGCCATGTGTTGAGGCATGCAAACCTCAAGCCATTCTATTTGACCAGAAGCTGCAGACGGTGGAATTCAATGTCGGAGCCGTTATACTTGCAACAGGAATGAAGGAGGTGAAATCTAAGCTTCTGGAGCAATATGGCTATTCTAAACTCTCCAACATACTAACCGGTCTTGAATATGAGCGCTTGCTTTCCGGCCTGGGACCGACGAGTGGTGTTGTGAAGCGCGATGATGGGCTGGAACCCAAGTCTGTTTGCTGGTATGTTTTTGATCATGATTCTTCTATTGGCTTTATGACTGCAGTTGCCCAGTCTTTAGGAACTATTGAGAAAAAACCAGATGCGACAGTTACTGTACTTCATGGGAATCACGCCCTTCAAAGAGAGGGCTATAAGGATTTTTACCTGAAAGCCAAGGAGTCGAACATCAACTTTGTTCAGATAGACAATATTACTTCCGTTAAGGAAATAGACAATAATCTTGAGATATCCTTCGATAATGAAACGATTATAGCGGAGATGTTTGTTCTGATCCCACCTCTTGGTCCTACTGAAAGTGGACATAAGCTTGCGGAAAAGATAGGGCTTCAGTTTGATGAGTCTGGCTTTATCGGGGAGAAATCGGGAGATTCTAACCCCATTCTCACTTCAAGGAAAGGTATTTTCGCCTGCGGCAGTGCATTGGCGCCAAAGGGAATCGATGATGCCATTATTCAGGCATGCTCTGCCGCTTCTCATGCCGCTTCGTTTCTTGCTCCTGAAAAAGGCACGGAAATGGCGCCTCCACCTCAGAAAGATCTATTGCCTGTAGAACCTCAAGATGAACCGGCAATTCTCGGCGTAATATGCCAATGCGGTAAAAATATCGCTGGCCTTCTGGATATGGAAGAACTCGTAGAATATACAAAATCATTGCCCAACGTGAAGGGCGTCGAAGTTACTCCTTTTGGGTGTGATGGAGTAAAAATCAGGGAACTCTTGAAAACAAAAGGTTTTAACCGGTTGGTGATGGGAGCTTGTTCCCCAAAGACACACGAAGACCTTTTTTCCCTTCATGCAGAAATGGGAGGGCTGAACCGTTACCTCATGGAAATTGTAAACATCCGCAATCATTGCACATGGGTACATTCGAAGGACGGAAGCAAAGCTTTGGAGAAGGCGAAAACACTCATGAGAATGGGAGTGAAACGTGCTTCGTTACTCGAATCCTTGGAGGATATTCATGTGCCTGTAACGCCGGCTTGCCTTGTGATCGGCGGTGAGCCAGGCGGGATTTCCTGTGCATTGAAGCTTGCCCAGGCAAATCTTGAAGTCTATCTGGTTGTGAAAGAGGATAGTCTTGACAGAGTTGAGAAGAACGATGACGCATTTGTAAGAGATCTCATTACTAAAGTGTCCCGGAATGAAAGGGTAAGAATCTGTGCGGGCTCTAAGGTCGGAGGAGTGGAAGGTTTTGTAGGCAACTTCAAAGCAGAAATAGTCACACCAAATGGAGCAGAGAATATAGACATTGGCTCTGTTGTCGTGGCAACAAAGGCGGAATTAACCGCAGACTCAGACGAGGGAGACTTTGAAAAGGACTTGCTCCTGCAAAGAGATGAGAATGACTTCTTCGTTGGAATGCTGGGAATACTGAATCCACTCGACTTTAATACCGAAGGAGTATTTAGATGCGGCTCTGCCAGGGAGGAAATAAATGCTATCGATGCCATTGTCGATGGCGAAGCTGCTGCGTCTCGTGCAGCCGGGATTATTTCACAAGAAGAGCTTGTCAAATCTCCCGCTATCTCGTTTGTAGTTGACGAATACTGTGATGGATGTGCCTACTGTATAGATCCATGTCCTGCCAATGCATTAACACTTTTGGAATATATGGTAGCCGATGGCAGCATCAAGAAGACCGTGGAAGCCAATGAGGCCCTGTGCAGAGGATGTGGAGTCTGTATGGCAACATGTCCTAAAAAAGGTATTTTCGTAAGACATTTCAAACCCGAATATTTTGAGGAAATGATCAAAGCGGTTGTGGAGATATAAGATGGGAAATGATTATGAACCTACGATAATTGCTTTCTGCTGTAACTGGTGTTCTTATGCATCTGCAGATTCTGCAGGTACGGCACGAATACAATATCCATCCAACATTCACATAATCCGCGCAATGTGTACCGGTATGGTACATCCTAATTTTATAATGGATGCCCTAACCAATGGTTATACTGATGGTGTTCTTGTATGCGGATGTCATATTGGTGATTGTCACTACCAGGATGGTAACAAAAGGGCGGAACAGAGGGCTGAAGCGATTAAACTTTTGCTCGAAGATTTTGGTCTTGAGGACGAACGTTTCAGGCTTGAATGGGTATCTGCATCAGAAGGACCTAAGTTCGCAAAGATTGCAGAGGAAATGACCGAAACATTGAAGGGCCTTGGACCAAGTCCTTATAGAAGCGTATAGTTAATAAGTCTTATCGGGGTAGCTATTCTAAAGAGCATGTCGTTTGCAGAGTTGGAAACGTTACAAATGGCCACTCACCCCTATTTAACAAGTGCTCCAACTGTTTACCCGATTGTATTAGCTTCTCAGGATGCATCAGGGAAAATGTAACATGACATTGTGTTACGAGAGGAAACTATGAAAGAATTGGTTGTTATAAGCGGCAAAGGTGGTACTGGTAAGACAAGTATCGTAGCGTCATTTGCCGGTCTTGCGAAAAATGCTGTGTTTGCCGATTGCGATGTTGATGCAGCGGATCTACACTTGGTTTTAGAACCAAAGATAAAGCAAAAGTCCGATTTCTCCGGCGGCAAACGGGCAGTCATAATTGCTGAGAAATGCAGTGGCTGTGGAAAATGCCGGGAGCTGTGCAGATTTGACGCGATACATCTTAATGGGGAAGGAAACGATGTAGTTGATAAAACCTTCAGCGTTGATCCCATTTCCTGTGAAGGATGCAAGGTATGCGTTGAATTCTGTCCCGTCGATGCGATTGAGTTTAATGACTCCATAAATGGGCAGTGGTTCATATCAGATACTCGATTTGGCCCAATGGTTCATGCCAAACTCGGAATTGCAGAGGAAAACAGCGGAAAGCTGGTAACCCTTATCCGCAAGGAGGCAAAAAGGATTGCCACTGAAGAAGAAAAGAACCTGATAATTGTTGATGGCTCTCCGGGAATAGGCTGTCCTGTAATTGCATCGATTACAGGAGCCGATTTGGTATTGATAATTACCGAGCCAACCCTTTCAGGAAAGCATGATCTTGACCGTGTCGCGGATTTAGCCGCGAGCTTCGGAATTCCAACATTACTGTGCATAAACAAATCAGATTTGAACCAGGAGATAACAGCACAAATTGCCGAAGAAGCCGGTAATCGTGGTATTAAGCTGGCAGGTAAGATTCGTTATGATAAAGCTTTTACGATGGCTCAAATTTTGAAGGCAACGGTAATCGAATATACCGGTGGATGGGTGTCGGAGGAGATAAAGGCCTTATGGAGAAATGTTATTTATGCCCTCGGTTAGTGCCAATTTGCGAATCAAAACAAAGAAACCGACACGGTTTGACTTTAACTCTGTAGCTGATACATATGATAAGTGGTATGAGACTGCCGAAGGGGCTATGTTCGACCGCCTGGAGAAAAAGGCCATTTCCAAATGTCTGCTGCGAAATGTTCAAGGAAGGAAGTTATTAGAAATAGGCTGCGGTACCGGCC
>CAZIAN010000195.1:0-5893 GCA_964537355.1 uncultured Pirellulales bacterium
CGGCGTTTGCGTTATTGGCCTCATCAATACGCCAGTAGTAAGTTGTGTTCCACTCAAGCTGTCCGGGTTCAAAGCTCTCGGCTCCGAGGTTTCCACTGCCTTTAAGCTCCAGAGAAGTTGAATCAGCACCGAAATATACCTCATGTGTATCGGCAAAGACTCCCGGCGCCCATGTGAGAACAGGTGTCTGTGTGATGTCCATTACTCCGTTAGCCGGTTCCGGATTCCCGACGCCGCCCTCAGTAGTGAAACTCCAGACGTTGCCTTTATGCGTTTCAACAACATCAAACTCATCAACCCGCCAGTAATAAGTCTTACTTAATTGAAGCGGGCCGGGAGTATATGTTGTATTTCCCTGGGGAAGCCCTCCGGTTGCATTGTTGATATCGTCAAAATTGTCGCCGAAATATACGGTGTGTAGTTTCGAACCGTAACCTCCCGTCCATCCAAGCTGTACATCCAGACCTACAGACTCGGCACCATCAGCCGGGCTTGGAAAGTATGCTGTTTTGGAAGGAATACTAAAGCTCCAGACCTCGCCTTTCCACGGACTGTTTGGCTCGGTGTCATTGATCTCATCGACCCGCCAGTAGTAAGTTGTACCCGGAACAAGACCATCCGGATAGGGGAATCCGGGAAAGCCTACAACAATAAACGTCCCGTCCTGATTGCCCTGGAAGGTGCTTTCAGCTCCGGCACTGACGTCGTCAAAATCGTCGCCGATGTAAATATCATGTGAAACCGCAAAGTCTCCCGCCCGCCAGCTAAGGTTCGCCCATATATCTGTGAGCAGGTCGCCATTGGCCGGATTGGGTCCGTAAGCAAATGGATATGTTGTACCACCACCCTGCATAATAGCCTGAATCTGTGCTGCCGGAAGGGCCTCGTCGAAGATACGGACGTCATCGAGGAATCCCATGAAAGTCCTGCCCTCAGCGGCATGGCTGGCACCGATAATGATTGGTGCATCGACATTCGGGCCGATCCCGGTTGGCTGGGACCCCACATCATCGATGCCGTTTCGATAACCTGTCGCATTGGTCCCGTCAAACACCAAGGCCAAGTGGACCCATTCGTTATGAGGCACAAGGTTTAAGACGGCCTGCGGAGCACCTTGATACGCAAGATGAAGTCTGTCAACACGCGCCGGATCACTGTGGCCTCCTTTGACCTCGATCTGGAACATTGCGGTATCTGCACCCCATCCATTTGACTTCGTGAGGAAATGCTGAATACTCTGAGAGCCGTCCCAGAGACACCACAAGGTAAGAGTAAACGTGCCCGTTCCTCCTGTCGGGTCGAAGACACCGCAGTAGGCTCCCGTTGTCCCGCTAAATCCCAGTGCCCCGCCAAAGCCTTCCGGGCCAAATCCCCATTCGGGTGTTCCCTGCACCGTACCATGGTGTTCATTGCCGGAACTATCGTTGATAGTGATCCCGGAACCCTCGTCAAGTCTCCACCAGCCCACGAGATCGGCGTTTGATGTGTTCGTCAGAATTAGGCTGAGACAAAAAATAGAAGAAGCCACATAGATCAATTTCTTACACATAATAATCCTCCTTAAAAAAATATCGGTTGTCAATTGAAATGTAGGAATCTCGTCACTGCAAAGAACTGAGTCCCCCTTCCAACTCTGCGCTTCACGTAACGTAATGCACAATAATTCCTCCTCTATTCGATAAACAACACGAATTGAACCCGCACGAAGACCAAAAACCACCGATGAGCGGTCGCGCAGGAACACTTTACCATCTATATTTCTACCAAATCAGCCACCGTCTCGTCAAGAATAATCTCTGCGATTATGCATCACAACGCACCTTTTCCATCAATTCGCTCACGGCCAGTTCGATATTCACCCACTTCATCTCTTAAAGTGCATATACTGTTAGTATGTTCATAATTTATTTGTCAATGTGCTTTTATAGCTCTCACTGAAAAAAAATCTCCAATCACAAGCGAAAACCGTGGTCCCCCGGCATCCCAAATTCACCCAAATCACATCCCTTTTCTTATGCTCTGTGATTGTTTGGCTATTACTATATATGGTATATTGCCTAATTTCTCTACATGGTCCCATATTGACGGCCCAGCCGTTAAAATGGGCCTTCTTAAAAAGTCCTTTTTTAATACTGTTACGATTTACTTTGCTTTGTATTAATGTAAATTTTGCCCTTAGCAAAAGTTAGCCGGATGCCAAACTTTTCTAAAGTTTTCATGCCATTGTTGTCGATACCAGTATTAGTAGGTTATTTGGGCCTCCTAAGGGATTAAGGGGATACACAATATATAGTGGTTATTAGCTTTGAGGGGGGAAAAGGATTTTTTCGCCTCGAAGCTTGTCATGCAAGGTAGTCTGAATGTCCGATTTCGATTCTAACAGCCGTTTTAAGGGCCAAAATCGCCATGTGGATACTGTCGACGAAAGCCTTGCTCCGGATAAGGATTTTATTATGGAGCAGATTCTTGAAAATCTAAACACTACTCCTATTGGCAAGGTGTTAAAAAAGATTGCTTCGCTGCCGGATGGACGAAAAGATAAAGTTCTTGATGTCCGTCAGCAGCTTACAGAAGGCAAATACGAATTCAATGAATATCTGGATGTTGCTCTCGATAAGGTTCTCGAAGACCTTACCGCATAAATGAAGGGGTGCTTTGCACCAGGCCGGATAAGGCCATCGAAGAGTAATTGAATTTCAAGAGGTGACTTCTCGACACCGAGTTTGCATTCGGTTTTTCTGTCTTTGAATTGCCTGTTTTGCTATTTACTGCAAAACGGATTTCCTTTTACTACGATACGATTTCAGGAACATCATCGTCGGGCTCATCCAGCTCGACAGGCTTGTAGCCGGGTTGCTTTGATTTCTCCATCTCTTCTTTGAAAGCGGCAGAAACTCTTTCCTGAATTCTTTTTCTGCATTCGGCATTTATCGGATGGGCGATATCGGCATGCAGCTTCATTCTGCCTTTGAAATCCTTTTTTGCCCTGTTGTCCTGAAGGGCTCCTCCACAATTATTACAATACCTGGCTCTAAGATGGTTTTTGCCTCCACACTTTTCGCAATGGTCGCTCATTTTCCTAGATGGCATAGCGACAAAGTAGCCATTCGTACCTTCGATGATCTTAATGTCGCGAACCACAAACTCATTGTCCATCGTTATTGAGCAAAAAGCTTTCAGCCTGTCATCTTTGTTGCTAACCAACTTGACTCTGACCTCAGTGATTTTCATTTTCTCTGCCTCACTAAAAAAGTTTACCATCTATTGTTACTGGCGATAATGCTTTTGCAGCCAATCTTTTCTTCAAGTTTGTGTTTGTATTGCCTGGCTATCTCTTCATCCCCGCTCTCAATGAGACAAAACATCGTTGAACCACTACCACTTAGGCAGCATGGCCCAATACCTAACAATTCCACTTTCGACTTCAGTTCAGCAAGGCTTTTCACCAAACCAAAACAGCTTTTCTCAAGCATATTTGCGCACATCTTCGCGACTAAATCAATCCTGTTTTTCTTCATAAAGCCGTTTATTTGGGTACTCAGCTTTTCATAAAGGGGGCGACTGTGCTTGTAATTAACGTAAACCTTTTTAGTAGAAACACTTACATCCGGAAGCACCAGAAAAGCCAGGAAGTTAAAATTTTCTTCTAATTTTTTAATTTTTTCGCCTTTTCCTGTACAAAATGCCAGCGGTCCATTCAAAAAGAAAACTACGTCACTGCCGAGCTTTGATGCCGGTTTGGCAAGCTGTTTATTTGGAAGTTGTATTTCAAGGTATTTATTAAGTCCCATAAGGGTCGCCGCTGCGTCGCTGCTGGCCGAGCCGAGCCCTGAGCCGGCGGGAATATTTTTTGTCAGCGTGATTTTGACATCAGTCTTCAGGCCGCAATTGTTAAGCAATAATTCAGCCGCCCGGTAGACAAGATTTTCTTTTCCCGTCGGGGCCCAATGTGGCCCTTTGCAGACAAGTTCGATACCGGCCTTTTGTCCCGGCTCGATGAGGATTTCATCGTACCAGTTGACCTTGGCCATTATCGTTTCTAATTCGTGGAATCCATCGGGACGCTGCCTCACTACAAGCAAACTTAAGTTGATTTTGGCAGGCGCTCTCACTAATAGACCCCTGCCAACACTTTCAAATTGTTCTTTGTTATTCATAGCCACTCATCGGAATTATAGTAGTTCCGGCGCATTTTTCAATAGTGTCAAAAACTAAAAGCACAAGTGAGCATACAGGTACGACGATGTATGAGAATGAGGATAAAAATAATTGCTGTTCTAAAATTTCCAGAGAAGCCGCATCGCAATCGCATCAGCCGAGTTGGTATGCTGATATTCGATACTATAGGAAATATCGTTTGCGGTTTTAATCCGGGCGCCGATATACACACCAAGCTCTGAAACATTGTCTATATCATACGAGCTGTCCAAATCATATCTAAATTGTGGAATACCTACCGTAGTTGCACTGCCTTGAAGATCGAGCGTACCGTCTATCAAATGGAAAAATCCACCGCCGTAAAGCGAGACACTATCGGTCAGATCGTATGTCGGGCCCATTGCAAATTGTATCTCATGCATACTCAGCCTTCCCGACATTAAAAGTGGATATGAGGTACCGCTCACCACAGTCGTCAAAGGCAGCGAATCAAACTCGGACTGTGCCCAACTGTATTGAGCCAGTGCACTTAATTGAAGAGCATCTTTTTTGTAGAAGGTAACGCCTGCACGCAAACCAAAGCTAAAATGTGTGTCTCCGTCATCTCTCCAATCGGCGTCCGCCGCACCCAGACGCAGGAACGCTTCCATGTTGTCGGTAATACCATAGCCGAGATTAGCGTAAGCCTTATGCACTTCGACTCCGTCAAGATTAAGACGCTGTTTTTCTGACTGGATGCCAATAAGACTTCCAATGGTAACGTTATAAATTGCTAAATTGCTTCTGCCTTTTGCCTTGAAATCCATATCGCTGTCGGAATAATCCACCCCGATACTGAATTGCCCCTTTTGCAGCTTATCTGACGCAGAGCCCAACGGGTCCAAAGCAAAGCTGACTGAGCAGCAAATGCACAGTACTATAATCGCACCGGCTAATTGTGGTTTTCTCGCCTGAATAATCACCCCCTGAAAATATGCAGATATATATCCCTCGATTAATTAAAGTCCATTATACAATATTAATCACGTTTTGTCAAGAGACATTTCATCATCTCACAATAAATTCAGTGCCATAAGACTTGTATTCATAGATACTTACAAGATTTCGCCATCTACGTAACGGCAATTAAACAGGTTACTCCCTTTTGCGTGCAAAAATGACTTTTTCATTGAGAATATACGCTCTTGAGAGTAGCATTTGACATTAAATTTGCAGAGTCTGTTCTTGAGCACTGCGAAAGGCTCAGAATTACTTGGAAATATTGAATATCGAAAAAAGAACATCGAAGTAAGAAACTGAGATTGCCATCTCGCACCAATTAAGATTAAACTAATGCCTAATTGATATGGGACGATAAGAATGACCTATTTTGATCTATGGATGGAAAGGAAATTGAGATGAGAAAAAGTAAAAGCAAAGCCGCACAGATGCATGTTCCAAAAAAGAATCGGCAGCTCTTTGAGCAAATTGTAGAGTTGATAGACGCGTTCTGTGATGCTCACCTCAATGAGAACTATAAGGAGCTTTGTGAGCATATGGCAGGTGTAATTTGCCGAACACATTTGCCACTGAGCAGCAGCAAGCCGGCCGTCTGGGCAGGCGGAATAGTTCACGCCGTCGGCTGGGTCAATTTTTTGCATGACCCCAAACAAAGCCCCCATATGACATCGGCACAACTGGCAGAGGGATTCGGCATCTCAAAAGGGACAATGGCGGCGAAATCAAAAATCATCCG
>CAZIAN010000195.1:5903-8540 GCA_964537355.1 uncultured Pirellulales bacterium
TTGACCTGATGCAATTAGACCCTGACTGGTGCCTGCCGGAACTGCTTATAGATAATCCGCTGGTCTGGATGTTTGATGTCGATGGATTGATAATGGATATCCGAACGGCCTCACGTGATGTACAGCAAGAGGCGTATGAAATGGGACTGATACCTTTCATTCCAGCTGATAAACAGGAGCTGGAACCCGAATCCGGTCCGGAGATAAACATCATAGAATTTCCTTCCAGTAAGAGCAAGGTTTCCAAACCAAAATCACCCCAGAAGCCAAAAGACAATGTACCCAATCTGTTCGATGGATTAGAGGAATAATAAATATAGACTAAGGAATATTGAATGGTGAATGATGAAGCAATAATTGATAAAACGAGCGACGACCAACATGTAACAAACAACAAAGCCGTTGCCTGGTGGCACTGCCACAGGCGCCTGTACGACTGGGTCATTCACTTCGCCGATACGAAGCACGGCTCCACGGCACTGTTCTGTCTGAGCTTTGCTGAGTCGAGTTTCTTCCCAGTCCCGCCGGACGTCCTGCTCGCCCCACTGGCGCTCGGGGCACCGAAGAAATGGCTGCGCTTCGCGCTCGCCTGCTCGATTGCATCCGTCCTCGGCGGCATTCTGGGCTATTGCATCGGGATGTTCCTCTGGTCCATGATAGGCCAGTGGGTCTATGCCCACCTCGGTTCGATCGGTCTGACCGAAGCCAACTTCATTAAATTCAAAGAGGGGTATGAACAATATGACTTCTGGATAGTCTTTACCTGCGGTTTTACCCCGCTGCCGTACAAGGTCTGTACCATATCCGCCGGTGTTGCCGGGATCAGTTTTCCCGGCTTCTTAATCGCTTCGACCGTGAGCCGCTCCGCAAGGTTTTTCATCGTCGCAGGTCTGATGCGCTGGAAGGGTGAAAAAATTCGTCCCTTAGTCGAAAAGTATTTTAATTGGTTTTCACTGGCTTTTGTGGCATTATTGATTGGTGGATTCCTTGTGATAAAATGGCTGCATTAAGAGCCTTGGTCGAACCAGGGGCTAAATATTGAGCTTTTATTATGAACGATAAGCAAAAACAGACACTTCTGAAAGTCGCACACGATACTGTTGAGGCTGCAATCAAAGGAAAGCCGAACAAAGCACCCCAATCGAACGACCCTGAATTGAATGCCCATTGCGGTTGCTTTGTAACATTGAAAAATCATGGCCGACTGCGGGGCTGTATAGGCAACTTCATCTCGGACAGCCCCCTGATTGAATTAGTGGCAGAAATGG
This sequence comes from uncultured Pirellulales bacterium, assembly GCA_964537355.1. GTDB lineage: Bacteria > Planctomycetota > Phycisphaerae > Sedimentisphaerales > Anaerobacaceae > NIOZ-UU13. The sequence goes on from CAZIAN010000195.1 coordinate 7,172, forward strand.
CAAAGGCCTCAGCGACCAGCGATCCACGTTTTTTAGCCGACCAGATAAGCGCCAGGGAATTAGACCAACTGGATATCGAGATATCGGTTCTCTCGCCGTTGAAAAAGATAAGTGAACCGTTAAATCTACAACTTGGCGTTGACGGCATATATATAAAAAAAGGACGTGCTTCAGGCTGCTTCCTTCCTCAGGTTGCCACTGAGACCGGCTGGAGCAAAGAGGAATTTCTTTCGTATTGCTGCTCTCATAAAGCGGGCCTTGCACCCGACGCCTGGAAAGACCCGGAAGCCGAAGTCTATCTGTTCACCGCCGATGTATTCGGAGCGGATTTCAAAGATATATAGCCCGCAGCATTCGTTACTTGTCCATTTCGTTACCAACGACATAACCACCGCCGGCTCCAATGAGTCCGCCAACTACGAATCCTCCACCACCACCTGTTACGGCCCCTATCACTGCACCGCCAACCCCCCCAATCGCAGCACCCGTCTGGGCACTGGTTGCGCAGCCGTTCATAAAGGGCAAACTGACACATAGAATTATTAAAATAAGGACTACCACTAACTTGCCTTTCATCTTAGGTCTCCATATTGAACAATAATCCGTATTTCCTCTAAACACCGGGAATAGAAACAACTAAGCTTCCAAGAACGATTAGCTTACCAAATACATCGCGAAATAGCAATTGCTTTTGACCTTTTCATTCGGCTTTCCAGTGACACTTGTCACAACCAAACTACCGAAGGTTTCACATTTGTCTTATCGGGCCGGCCATAAGTTTAGACGAAAAATGACACCAAGGTGGACAAATTATAATGGATTCCTTATCATTTGCAGCCGATGTTAACAATAATATGGAGTTCAGGGTTTTGTAACTATGTTTCTTGTATTTGGCTTTATTCGGACAACGCAGTCGATTGCCGGTCAAAATACAGTTTCTGGTCTTCGGAGAAAGGGTTGGAGTGAGGCGGTTCTTGCTAATTTTCATAGTCATTATTAGTCTGGCCGGATGTTCCGGAACCGATAAAATCGAGATTAAGAGTATTAATAATACTCAGCGGCTCGATACCAGTGCGGGGATGGCGGCGTATTTGCAGAGCCAGGCTCTGCCCGACCTGAAATCCGTTGAGATCTGGAATAATCGTTACGCACCCGGGTTGAAATTGACTACCACCCACTATGAGATTTTCACAACACTTCTGGAGCCTTTCGTACTTCGAGGCATAAGCGGATTTATTGAGTCGGCCTATCGGGCCTATAATAGTCAGTTGCCCGAATCCATCAAAATAAAATCCAAATTTACCATTTATCTTTTTGCAAGCCGCCGTCAGTGGGAGAATTTCACGAAGAGCTTTGCGGATGAGCAGGC
>CAZIAN010000196.1:0-8532 GCA_964537355.1 uncultured Pirellulales bacterium
CGTCCATAATGTGGGTGGCTGGCGAGCCTATGCGACCGGAGGATTTTGCTGTCACACTGGCATCGCTGGTTGCTACTGAATGCTATTCGGGAAATATTCCGATGCAGCAGGGAGAATTGGAGGCAAAGCAATATGTTGCTGACGATTCTCCTCGCCTTTGGGGATGGGTAATCTTCCCGGAAGGTTTTGACGCTCCCCATATGATGGAAATTGCCAAATTGCAAGCCTGGACGATAAAGCCGGCAACTTTGCGATAACAGATTGAAAAAGTGATCAGGAGCCTTTTCGGTCCCGGTGGATACGTTATGTGGCTGCGGCCTGCTCACTTATATCAGGAAAACAAATCAGTTGTAAAGGAGATCGATTATGAAAAGTGTTAAAGCTCAAAGGACTTCATGGCTACTCTGTGTTTTAGCGGCGGCAATCGCCGTCAGCGCCGCGACCCGAACTGTACGGGCGGCCGGCGAAATGTCACAGGACCAGAAGATGAAATGGTTCCGCGAGGCGAAGTTCGGCTTATTCATCCATTGGGGACTCTACGCCGTACCCGCAGGAACATGGAAGGGCAAGCAGATCCCTGGTATCGGTGAGTGGATTATGAACCGGGCCAAGATCCCGGTGAAGGAATATGAGCAATTAGCCGGTCAGTTCAACCCGGTGAAGTTCAACGCCGAGCAGTGGGTGCAGCTTGCCGAGGATGCGGGGATGAAGTACATCGTCATCACGAGCAAGCACCACGACGGCTTCGCCATGTTCGGCTCGAAGGTCAGCAAGTATAACATCGTGGACGCCACGCCGTTCAAGCGTGACCCGCTGAAGGAACTGGCGGCGGCCTGCGCCAGGCACGGCATCCGATTCGGGTTCTACTACTCCCAGTCGCAGGACTGGCACGAGCCGGGCGGGGCGGGCAACACATGGGATTTCCCGTCCGACGCCGAAAAGAGTAAGAGCGGCACCTATGACGAATACCTGCGTCAGAAGGCCGAGCCGCAGGTCAGGGAGCTGCTCACCGGCTATGGTCCCGTCTGTCTGATCTGGTTCGACACGGCCCGCATGATGGACGTCAACGGCCGTGCGCAGCGATTCCTTGATATCGTCCACACATTGCAGCCGGCGTGCCTGGTTGACGGCCGGCTCGGCACCAAAGGTGACTACCGCTCGATGGGCGACAATCGCATCCCCAACGAAGTAGTTCACGAAGACTGGGAGGTACCCGCCACGCTGAACAACACCTGGGGTTACAAAAGCTACGACAACAACTGGAAGAGTCCCGAGGACCTGACGTTCAAACTGGTGGACATCGTCAGTAAGGGCGGCAACTACCTGCTCAACGTCGGCCCGACCGCCGAGGGCGTTATTCCGCAGCCCAGCCAGGACAACCTGCGGACCGTGGGTCGTTGGCTCAAGGTTAATGGCGAGGCCATCTACGGCGCCGGCCCGACCCCGTTCGGCGAAGAGCTGGGCACGCCGGACCCCACACGGAAAGACCGCAGGGGCAACCCAGCCTTCAAGGCCGCGACGGATTGGCGTTGCACGACAAAGCCGGGCAGACTGTACATCCACCTGTTCAAGTGGCCCGCCGGCTCGTTCGAGCTGCCGCCGATACAGCAGAAGGTGACCGTGGCGTACCTCCTGGCCGACCTGCATAAGAAAGCCCTGACTGTAAAGCAGGAGGGTGGGAGGTGGTCGATCGCACTGCCGCAGACGGCTCCGGACAAAACGGATTCCGTGCTGGTGCTGAAAATCACGGCCCAGTGATGCCGCCCACACTGTTAGTCTATCAAAAGGGTAACTGAGATTCAGGAGTCACAGACATGACGAAAAATCGGATGTACACCAGCGTTATTCTATTACTCGCTGTGGTATGCGGCCAACCGGTACGGTCGGAACAGATGGCCTTTCCCGGCACCGACTGGGAGGATGCTACACCTGAATCACAGCGCGTTGACTCGGCAAAACTGGGAGCCGCCGTGGATTATCTTCGGGATCATTCCGGGAGCAATGGCGTCAAGAGACTTATCATCGTCCGCAACGGGCGGGCTATCTGGCAAGGCTTCGACGTGGATCGTCGGCAACGAGTCTGGTCTGTCACCAAGGCGTTCACGAGCACCGCTCAGGGACTGTTAATTGAAGACGGAAAGTGCACATTGGACACGTTGGCCTGGCGATACAATCCGAAAGACCTGGCCGAACATTATCCCAACGTTACGCTCCGCCACTTCGCGACGATGACATCCGGCTTTGACGGCGTCGGCGGCTCTTATGACTTTGACGAGAAACATCGGGGCGACGAAAACGCGTTTGTCCGTTCGCTGCCGCCGTTCTTCGCTCCGGGAACGAAGTACCAGTACTGGGATGAGGCCACACAGCAGTACGGCTATGTACTCACCCAGATAGCCGGCGAGCCGCTTCACGACTATCTGAAACGTCGAATCTTTGCCCCAATTGGTATCTCCGGGACGGATTGGCAGCCGGACAAAACAGGTAAGGTCCCCAACTGGACGGGCGGCCTTGTCATCTCGGCCGGCGACTTGGCGCGATTCGGACTTCTGTTCCTGAACGAAGGAAACTGGGCAGGGAAGCAGCTCATTTCTGCTTCATGGGTCCGCGAGGCGACACGCGTTCAGGTTCTCCCTTCAATCCCTAACTCACTTCCAACCAGCACCCGCAAAGGCTCCGGGGTCTATGGATACCACTGGTGGCCTAATGGGATTACACCCGAAGGCAAACGAAGGTGGCCCGATGTACCGGTCAGTATGTACGCGCGGAGCGGCTACAACAATAATTATTTATTCGTTATCCCCCCATGGAACATGGTTATTGTACGGCTGGGTCTGGATGCGGCGGAAGACCCTATCACGACCGCCGAGCAGAACGTATTTCTGAAAAAGATCGGCGAAGCCATTCTCGATCCTGTCGTAGAAGGCCGACGGAAGGTTTGGCATCCCATTGTCGTGAGCTTTCGCGGCCCGGCGGCCCGTGAAACCGACGAATCTCCCAATCCGTTTCTGGACTATCGGCTTACGGTAACCTTCAACGGACCGGCCGGCAAAAGATACAATGTGCTCGGTTTCTTTGCCGGAGATGGGCACGGTGGTGGAGAAGGAGATGTTTGGCGTGCGCATTTTACGCCTGATGCGGCAGGCCGCTGGTCGTTCCAGGCGTCGTTTCGCAAGGGAAAGCAGGTCGCAGTCTCACTCGACCCGGATGCGGGACAGCCGGATGCGCCGGATGGACAGAAAGGTAAATTTGACGTCGCCGCCGCCGATCCGAACGCGCCCGGTTTCCTGAGTAAAGGCAAGCTTACATACGTACCAGGCAAATTCTATCTTAAGACTCTCGGCGATAACCGCTATTGGATTAAAGGGGGTACCGATAGCCCGGAGGATTTCCTGGCCTATTACGGTTTCGATAATACGCGTTCGGGCAGCCGTTTCGCGGTGAAGAAATACGCCGGGCATATTCGCGACTGGAGGCCGGGCGATCCCGATTGGGGACAGGGTCGCGGCAAAGGAATCATCGGCGCTATCAACTACCTTGGCGAACAGCATGTGAACTTGATTTACTTTCTGCCGATGAATATCGGCGGCGACGGACAGAACGTTTGGCCTTTCGCCGGCAAGATTAATCCGGCAAGTGCTGCGGACAACGACGACGTGCATTATGATATCAGCAAGCTCCATCAATGGCAGATTGTCTTTAGCCACGCTCAGGCGAAGGGAATCGTTCTGCACTTCGTATTCAACGAGGCCGAGAAGAACAACAAGCTCGAACTCGGCGGAAAGGACCTGACAACTGAGCGCAAATTGTTCTATCGAGAAATGGTGGCCCGGTTCGGACACCACAACGCGCTGATCTGGAATCTTTGCGAGGAGTACAATCTGGGGCTGGATCTCGGCCCACAAAGCATCATGGAATTTGCCGCCTACGTCGCGCGGCTCGATCCTTACGATCATCCCATCACCGTGCACCACGCCGGGGACCCCGTCAAGGCGTGGAAACCGTTCCTGGGCGACGAGCTATTCAGTATCACGTCACTACAGATCGGCCGCAACGACATTGAGCCGGTCGTCGAAACATTCCGAAATCTGACACGGGACGCCGGACGACCAATTCCTATTGCTGTGGATGAGTTTACGGTCACGACGAACGACCAGCCATGGATACCGGTGGACGATTCGGCTGCATTGCGAAAAGAGAAACTCTGGCCGGCATATCTTTCAGGAGGGCAGGTCGAGTTCATTCTGGCCGACCTGCTCAATACTCAGGACTTCCGCAAATACCGTGATCTTTGGAAGTATATCTGGTATGCACGCAAGTTCATGGAACGGCACCTGCCGTTTTGGGAAATGGAACCAGCCGATGAGCTGCTGAGCGGCGAATCAATGTACTCCGGCAAGACTTGTTCCCACGATGGGCAAGTATTCGCAAAAGCAGGCCGGTACTATGCAATTTACCTGCCAGTTGCTCGACAAACCGGTGTGCTGGATCTTACCCCTGCGGTAGGCGATTTCCAGAAACGCTGGTATAATCCACGAACGGGCCAGTTCGAAGGAGCCCGCGAGAATCTTATGGGTGGTCAGAAGGTGGAGATAGGGCCGGCTCCAGGTACACCGGATGAGGACTGGGTTGTCCTTGTGAAAAAACGTTAAAGGTGAAATTAGGAGTCAAAGCAATGGATGAGACCGTCAAACATGCCGTGATTACGAGTTTTCTGAGCACAACCAAAGATTGATTTCATCAATACAAACCCACAAAGACCCTGGAGGAACGTCTTCAAATGGCTTCGGCCATGGATGGTGTCTCAGGAGTAGAGATGGTCTACCCCTATGAAGTCTGCGATGATCCTGAGCAAATGAAACAGTTGCTCGAAAAGTACTCGCTTGCAATCTCGGCGGTGAACGTCAATATAAAGGCTGAGCCTGAATTTCTCAATGGCGGTTTCACCTCGACAAACCCTGACGTCTGCGCCAAGGCCGTAGAGTTCATGAAACAAGCGAAGGACTACGCCCAAGCCGTCGTCGCCGACAAGGTCACCTGCTGTCCCCTTGCAGACGGCTACGAGTTTAACTTCCAATACGATTACGGCAAAGCCTGGAAAAATCTGGTTGAGACGCTCGGCCAGGTGGGCAGCTATCTTCCTGAAATCCCGCTATTTATCGAGTATAAGCCGAGCGAGACGCCGGAGCGATATTTTGTTGACACTGCCACAGAAGCACTCTTACTGTTGAACGATGTCGGGATTTATCAGTTGGGGTAACGCTGGACTTCGTAATAGCCAAGCATCCTTACTGGGTCAGCCATCAATGGGTTCGTTCTTTTCAACGACTACCGCGCGGCGTATTTGATAAATTATTACCGACCAGTATCCGCAAATCTCAGTTAGTGAAAAGGGCTACGAGACAGATTGACGAGCTTGTTATGCAGAACGTGGAGAACCTGCGATGGGCTGTTTTTCAGAGTATTGACCAGAGTTTTATCCGTTTTTGCTTGGAGCTGGGGATGTATCTTGTTTCCCGCGGGGCTTATAAAATTGCTGAATCTTAATTTCGACGTGCGATATGGCTTAATCATTTCGTGTATCGTTTTGTCTTACACCTGGCCTGGTGCCTTTACAAACAAGGGCGTCTTGATGAAGCAAAAGCTATACAAAAGAAATCAATATTAACGACAAAGATATTGATGAAGAAACAAGAACAATCATTACTTCAATTAGAAAAAACGATTTGACAAATAAAATCCATTGAGATACAATCACTAACAATAAGACAAAGACGCTATGGGTTTCAGCGGCCACCATGGTCCTTTGAAAGAAACTCAGACGGTGATGGAGTTCACCGTTAATTGCCGATTGGTGGCTGATGACTCCTGCTGGGAATAGAAACTCTTAACAGGAGTCATTTAGTATGAACAAGGTTACTATACTGTTAGCAGGTGGTGCACTACTTCGCTATCCCGTTACCAAATCTATACCGAATATGACATTTCCGTGGTCAGCCCTTTTGATCAATGCTGTCGGGTGTTATTTCATCGGCTTGTTCTGGCAGGCGTCTGAAATCACACATTTTTCCACAGATATGAAGATTTTCATATTTGTCGGATTGTTCGGATCATTTACCACCTTTTCAACCTACCCACTGGAAACAGTTGAGCTTGTTAGAACAGGCACATCATTTTTGGCCTTGCTGAATTTTGTGCTGAATAATCTGATGGGTATTCTTATGGTTTTAACAGGTCTTATTTCAATAAAGACAGTAGTTTTTCTGGCAAGAATGATTTCCAATTTATTGACTCACTAAAAGATAAGGTGATTTGGAAATAAGAGTTATTTTGTGAACGTAAATAATTAGCTGGAGATGAAATAATGGCTGTAAGTTTAGCAGAACTGATTTTATTGAGTTTGTTGGTAGATTGGCTTTTCCGCAAGATTAAAGTCCCCGGGCTTATCGGTATGCTCTGTGTAGGTATAGTTATAGGGCCATATGTCCTTGGATTTATCAAGCCAGGCCTTCTGTCAGTATCATCCGATTTGCGTATGATTGCGCTAATTGTAATTTTACTGCGGGCAGGTTTTGAGCTCAGCAAAGATACATTACGCAAAGTGGGTTTTCAGGCGGCGCTGCTGTCGTGTATACCGGCAATTTTTGAAGGTATAGCAATTATTCTGCTGGGCCCACAGTTGCTTGGCCTAAGCTATATGGAATCAGCGATACTCGGTGCCGTGCTCGCAGCAGTTTCGCCAGCGGTTGTCGTGCCGCTGATGATTGATTTTATAGATCGTAAAAAGGGCACAGAAAAAGGCATACCTACGCTGGTCCTGGCAGCTTCTTCGATTGACGACGTGTTTGTAATTGTGGTTTACAGCGTGTTAATGGGTTTCTACACAGGGACGAAGGTAAACATTGCCTGGAAGCTGTCTGGCATTCCCATTTCTATTATTTCAGGAATTGCCATAGGGATTATCATCGGATTTGTTTTATACCGACTGTTCGACCTGTTTAATCCCCGCGCTACCAAGCGGCTTCTTGTAATCCTCGGCATTTCTATTGTTTTTGTTGCCATCGAACCCAAAATGGAACATTTTCTGCCCTTCGCGGCGCTCGTGGCTGTCATGTCGATGGGAGCTATAGTACTCGAGAAAAACGAGTACATGGCTCATGAAATATCCGGCAAGCTTGCTAAACTTTGGGTATTCGCTGAAATTCTTCTGTTTACACTTGTTGGAGCACAAGTGGACATTCATGTGGCATGGAAGGCGGGGGCGGCTGGCAGTGTACTAATCGCACTGGCCCTGATAGCACGCAGCATCGGGACCTACCTGTGCCTGATTGGCAGTCCGTTTACCTTAGCGGAAAGGATGTTTATAATAATATCTTATATTCCAAAGGCTACCGTTCAAGCCGCTATCGGGGGAGCACCTCTGCTCGCGATGCATGCGGCTGGAATGGATACCGGGCCTGGACAGATAATCCTTGCTGTTGCAGTATTGAGCATCCTTTTAACAGCACCAATCGGAGCCTGGGCCATCTCGTTTGTTGGCAACCGGGTCCTGCAACAGGACAAGAAACTATCTGTAGCGGCAACCAAACCCACATCTATGACAGAAGAAGACATCGCTGGTTCCATCAGCATTGATGAAGTCATGGAATCGGATATCATCGCAGTACGAGAAACAGAAACGTTAAAAGATGTTTTCCATGTGTTCTCAAAAAGCAATTTTGTCACCTGTCCGATTGTAAATTCGCACGGCACTTTTGTGGGCATCATCCGGATGGAAGACCTTCGTCCTCTTCTGCTTAGTCAGCATGCCCTGGAATGGCTGATTGCCGGTGATGTATGCCTTCCGATCAAGACTGTTCCACAACCTGTATCATCTCTGGCAGATGCCTTGAGTATAATGACAAAAGAGTACCTGCATGAAATCCCTGTCGTCGAACCCAATGCTCACAGAGTTGTAGGCCTGCTGAATCGCGAGAAGGCAGAAAGATACGTTCAGGAAAAATGGCTCGAAATGAATAATAATATTTCTTTGAAGAAGACAAATGCATCGGTAACAACAAAGTAATTGCCGTCGGTAATGGACAAAATGATATTGAGATGCTGCGATCTGCTGCTCTGGCAATTGCGGTCATAGGGTCGGAAGGCTGTGCCGCCCCGCTGATTTCCGTGTCGGATATTTTTGTATCCGATATTCGCCATGCATTAGACATGCTTAAGCACCCGCTTAGAATCAAGGCTACGTTACGTAAATAATTCAAATAATAAGTTATGATTTTATTCCTTGCCCTGAACGTAGCCGAATGGGTCGAAGGATCTAAAATTTAATAATTTCTTTCTTGAAAATCTAACATCTTCATTATATATTTCCAGTAGCGGTTTCACCCTGACTTTTGTAGCCAAGAGCGAATGTTCTCTTGCGTGCTCGCCCTTTGTGGGACACTGAAGGGGACGGAGTCTAAATCCGCTGCGCGGGTTCCCATTGGAACTGCTTTGAAGCGGTCAGTTGCCGGCGATCAATATTTGCATGTTATC
>CAZIAN010000197.1:0-8479 GCA_964537355.1 uncultured Pirellulales bacterium
ATACGCTACAAACCCCGGCAGGTTTTTCTGGGAATACATCTTCAAGAATTCTTTTATGTATTTGGGATTTGCATTAAGAGTGCCATCATGAAACCGCACCCATTTTAAACCATACGTGTCTTTCACATATGCTATTTCTTCTATAACTTTTTGCGGTGAATACAATCTGAAATGGCAACCGGCTTTTTCTTTGTAGAAGTGATTTATCCAGCTGGTATAACAATAAGAACAGTTATAAGGACAACCGCGTGATAAAATAAATGGCTTGGTAAATGCACTTCTTATCTGGGCATATTTTTTTGGATACAGGTCTCTGTCCAAAGCAGGCAATTCAGTAATATCGTTAATATATGCTATATCTCGGCTTTCATGCACTCTGTCATTATCTTTTAACCAGATACCTGGTATATTAGATAAGTCTTCACTGCGGCCTATCCTGTTCATTAATTCCAAACAGGAAAACTCGCCATCACCAATACACATCATATCGACACATGATTCTTGTATGATCTCCGGGAAAACAAGTGTATATGGACCACCAATGATCGTTTTAAGATTTTCATCGTACTGTTTGATTTGCCTCAATATTGCAAGAGCTTCTTTTTGCTCACCCATTGCCAGACTGTAACCTATGATATCCGGTTTGAAATTAAATAGTGCATTGTAAAAATCCTCTTCTGCACTTAAGCAAAAAACTTCGCAGATATGTCCATGTTTTTTCAACACGGACGATATTGACATAACACCCAGCTTCTCTAATAAATCATTTTGAATAAAGGCGATTTTAGCCATGGGGCATACTTGCGTACAATTGATTCAGTTCTTCATTAACGTCTATTTTGAAGTGGATAAAATACTTGTTGAAATCATTATTCACCGAAAGGATTTGTTGCGTTTTTTTCCACGCATTCTCGGCCTTGGGCATCTCATTTTTTATTTTATAAGCTTTACCCAAAGCATAATAAGCCATCGCATGATCTGGAACCAATTCAATGATCCAATTAAAATCCTTTATAGCTTGATCTGCTCTGTCAGATCTTAAATTTCTTGAATTCATGAAATTGATTTGGAGGTTTGCCAGGTAGTTTGTTTCGAGGATGAATTCTTTAGAAAAATTAGGCCAATTAACACTACTGGTAAGCAATGGATATCCGTATTTTATTTTTGTTGAAGGCAGGTAACCGTTTTCAAGGCATTCTTCATATATCTTTGATCCCGGAATTGCCTGGTAATTTCTTATTAAAGCCCAGTCCAGGTCGAGAGACTTAGCAAAATCGATCGTTTGCTCAACATCCTTTTTTGTTTCAAAGTGAAAACCAGATATAAAAAAGCCTATAATGTAACCGTTGCCCAGCTTCCGTATTTTATTGACCACTTTCCTTGAGGTTTCGAGTTTTAATGTCTTGCCTATTATTTTCAGGGTTTGTTCATTGCCGGATTCGAAAGCAAGATTGAAAATCGATATACCACTTTCGTACATCTTTGCGATCATTTCCTCGGTCAGGGAGTTTACACCAAGCCCTCCTCCTGCACCCCAATTGATATTTAGTTTTCGTTTGATAATTTCATCTAAAATAGCAATGGTTCGTTTATTGCTAACCGTAAAATTATCATCATTGAATACTATTGTATTAACACCATAATTGCAAACAAGAGACTCTATCTCATCAGCAATATTTGCGGGACTCCGATAGCGTATTGATCGGCCCCAGAGATGTTTTGCAGAACAGAAGCTGCATGAATAAGGACATCCTCGTGACGCAGTTACTACTGCTGCTTTTGTTTCATTACGGTCCAAAACACGAAAGAGGAAATTACGGCTCAAGTTTCCATATTCAGAGAAACTATTAGGCATAATATAATCATTAGGACTAATATTTGTTCTGCAGGGAAAAGGCAATTCATCCAAAATTTTAGTTATGAATTTGTTTCCACGGCATACAACATTCTGGCCGTCACGATAAGCAATACCATGTAAATCATTGAATTCCTTTTCCATACGACATGCGCAAATCAAGTCCGCAAAACAAACCTCGCCTTCTCCAATTATTGCAAAATCTATATTTCCATTTTCCAGAGCTTCAGCATAAGAAATTGTTGAGTAACTTCCGCCTATCACAGTAATTGTATCTGGTGATACTTCTTTAACGAGTGTACATGTTTGATGTGAAACTTGCGATGTTGAATGAAACAGGCAGCTTATCCCTGCAATATCTGGAGAAAATTCTTTGACTTTGTTTCTCAATAAATTCCAACACTCAGCCATATCACATGATCCTTTGGAAATAATATGTTTTATGGCCATCAGATTGGCATCAAGAATCTCTATTTCCAGATCAGCTATATGTTGCTGTGCATAGGAAGCAATATACCCAAGGCCTAAAGGTGATTCGGCAAATTGTCCGCCGGAAACCACAACATCATAGTCATAAGAGTTGGTCTCTATTGTAAAAGGATTTATTAACAAAACTTTCTTTATTTTTGAGGTCATTTCAGATTTTTTCTATCTCCAGACAGGCTACTGCTTTTCTCTTAGAAGGTATTATGTCTGGTATTTTATCACTCCACCCACAACTCTGGTCATACACAAAAACTTTCTTTTTGGTGATTTTTAAACATGGCACACTCTCAAATCTTCGCAAACGCTTATCACTATACTGGAGTTCCAGAGAATATAATCCAAGTGAGTCTTTTTCCATGATTATTCCCTCTTCTCCAAAAGGGACCGTCAACAACAACTTGCCTCCAGGTTTTAATATTCTGATTATCTCTTCCATTGACTTGAAATCTTCAGTCCATGACTTAGCATCAGGAGGCTCTTTCGGCAGGTCAGCAAAACGCTCAAATGCAGTTGCGGATGTAGTCATATTAACCTTGTCGAAACCAACATGCTCAATAGTGGATATACAGAAAATCACATCAAAATAATTGCTTGCATAAGGCATCGCACGAATGTCCGCCCTTTGAAATATGATCTTTTCTTTTAGTAACTCTGGTGCCACATAGCATAAAAATCTTTCTGGATTAAAAGGAATAATATCAATGCCATGGAACTTAGTTGAAGATAAAATAACATTTTCGAAAAAAACCCTGAAATATTTCTTATCAAAGAAAGATATCCCTAAATCCAGTATTTTTTCTGAATTTCTGATTGATAGAAATTGCAGAATAACCCAGGCAATCTCAACACATCTCATCGATTTGCCGGTTAGCAAAGAGTGGACATTGTCATCTCCGAATCCAATATCTCGCTCTTTATTTTTAAGAAATACCTTGATATCTTTCATGAAAGTTTCTGCTGTCAATTTCTTTATTTGCTCCGGCACATCTTATAATTAATAACACGATCGTTTTGAAGAGACTTCAAATACCCCTGATCTCGCATAATACCGACATTCAATTTGCTTAGCTCAGGCTTCTTCTTTATCAGTTCAAGAATATCTTCCATTTTGAAAATATTATCGTTCTCAATGTATAGATTTTTATATACTTTACGCACAAATTCCAGGTCGGGATCTTCATCCACAGTCCAGCGCATTTTCGATAAATCTGCACTGTTTTTATAGTTTTTAATTTTGAATAAGTTTGGATTATTGATGATATATGTTGTTACATGTTCTCTATCTGAAGCAAGAGATGCTTGTTCCCATGCTAACTTCAATGCATCAAAAGAAAAAATCCATGTGTCAAGACCGTCAGGAAAAGTAGGCTTAATAGTATTGCCTATAAAATCATATTCATGGGTCAGAAAGAACTCTATCGCATTGTCTATAATATCAGGGTCTATTAATGGACAATCGGCCGTAACTCTGACTATGACATCACCGCCATATTTTAATGCAGCTTGATAATATCTGTCTAAAACATCATTTTCACTTCCAGCGCAGTGGTAAACTCCTATCGCATCGGTAAGCTGAATTATTTGCTCATCTTCAGTCAGATTCGTTGTTGCAACTACAATATTGTCGATATTCTTCGCATGTTTAACTCTGTTGATTACATGCCAGAGCATGGGTTTCCCTGATATGTCAAGCATTACTTTGCCAGGCAGACGATTCGACCCCATTCGCGCTTGAATAATTGCTATAACTGTTTTATTGGACCGCACTGTCTATAAACCTATTCTACAGATTATAGAATTCTTCATTTGATAAAAACCAGTCGGTTAAATCATTTCCTCCCGCCCAAACGATGCATTCTCGGCAAACATCTATTTTTCCATATTCTTCCATAAGATTATATTTGCGAATCCGCTTGATTTTCTCGCCATTCCATATCTTGTGGAGAGATAGTTTGTTGACATCTCCTATTATTCCTGACAAATTCCAGTCAAGATTACAAATCGAGACTTTGCCATCCCAGTTTACCGCCATCGTGTACCAAAGCAAAACACACGGAAACCTTGATCCTTTCATATGGATTTCATCAGTGACCTTAACGTCCTTAATAGCACCGCTCCAATCGTGAAGACCTGTTACCTGAACATCATCAGCCAGGTTCCTCCATTTTTTTATAAAATCCTCTATTTCTCCATATGTGTCCTCAAATTCCATAATCTTAACTCTTATAAACGGCTTTTTCAGTTTTAGACGGTCTTTTGTCCGGAACAAATTCACTACATTGTTCTCAACCTTATCGAGTAATGCTCTACCTTTGATTTTTTCAAATGTTTCAGGATAATATGCATCCAAACTAATAGTGACATCATCAATTCCCGAAATCAAAAATCTCTCAATGTTATCTCCTTCAAGGCATACGGCATTGGTATTAAGGTGTAATACTCTTGCAACATTGTTGTCTTTAGCATATTTTATCATTTCAAATAGTTTGGGATGTAAAAGCGACTCGCCATCTTTGTGGAAGTTCAGCATTCTTAACTGTCTGTATTCACCGCATTGGTCAATTATTCTGGTGTAAAGCCCAAAGTCCATATAGCCTACTTCTCTTCCACTTTTATTTCTTGGGCATATATAGCATTTAAGATTACACGCATTTGTCGGCTCGATATTAAGTACAAGCGGAAAATCGGTGTTTATCTCGTTTTTAATGGTTCCATCTGCAAGACATGTCAGGCTGCCTTTTACATAGCCTTCCATCATGTCCTTATGATATGATGAAGTGGGGCCTCTCCCCATAATTCTATTTCCTTCTTATTCAAGATAACTTCTATTTTTTTGGCGTACTCAACTAATTGCCGCAACTCGTCTGGATCCATACTGCCTGAATGATCAGGTCCATACATAGCCTTATCGAGTGTAAAATGTTTCTCAATAATCTTTGCTCCACGACTCATTGCAATTATTGAAGCTTCCAAACCAATTGTGTGATCACTAAATCCTGAATACATATTAAAGTTAACATTTAAGAAATCTAAATCTTCCGGTGTCGTTGGATATTTGGCAACGCAATACAAAAAATCTACGTTGCCGGATGTTTTTATTACCGGAAACTCCTCTCTTTCCCACATACCAAGAGCAACAATCATATCTTTTCCGGTGGAGGCGAGGGCATCTATAAGCTCTCTGTCATAAATACTTCTACTGGCTATTTTATATCTGTTCATTCCAAGCTCTTCTGTCCAGTTGAATCTTTCCAAATCAAAAACAGAGGCCATGAACTCAATCCCGACTTTATTACACTCATCGGCTAAATGGAAAACCTGTTTTTTGCTGAGTTGAGCCTCTTTTCCCTCCTTATACCATTCAAAGTTAGGAGAAAAAATCCTGTCAACATCATATAGTTGGAACTTGGCGATATCAGCTCCTTTTTCTTTGGCCGACCGGATAAGTTTTTTGGCAATATCCATATCGCCATTATGATTTTGACCAATTTCAGCTATAATTAACATTGAGCAAGCCTTTCTATTGATTTACAAGCTGCTTGATAGAATATGTTTTTTCTTGTTATAATTTAAACTGCTCTTTAAATTATGTTTTGTTTTTAGTTTTTCTATAAAATATTTACTATCTCGTTCGTTGTTAGATAAACTTCGGCTATGCTGACGATATCTATATAATGGTAATTCGATGTGGTGGATTGTGTACTTCTCAGTAAATCTTATCTGTAAATCCTTATCCTCATGTACCCTAAACTCCTCGTCATACATACCAATATCTATGAGTTTATCTTTTAAAAACATTATTCCACATGCAATTGGATTCTTAAGGCATGAATTTCTACCTATAATTTGCTCATTATCATCAATATAATAATAATCACAGGCAATGGCATCCCATTTAGGATTCAGGTCTAAAAATGTCGATTCAATAAACACAATATCTCTGTTCAAATAGTCGTCGGCATCCAAAAAAAGAAGGTACTTGCCTCTTGCTGATTTGATTGCCCGATTTCTTGCTGTGGCCAATCCTGTATTTTTTTTCAGATAAATTGCTTTAATCATTCTGCCATAGGAATCAATAATCTCTCTGGACCAATCACTACTTGAGTCATCAACTACAATTATTTCATAATTATCAACAGGGTAATTCTGAATAAAGGCACTTCGAATGGAACGATTAAGATAATGGCAATAATTGTAGTTTGCTATTATTATACTTACCTTTACCTGCCCTTCAGTATTGGTAGTGTTTTTAGATACATCTTTCATTTCTTCCACCTGATCTATCGTATTAAATGCGTAGTATTCTCATAGACTCCGTCCCCGTGAGTGCGCAAATATGATACTTACACCTACAAAGTACTTTTAACGGAACAAAGTTGTCGTGTTTCAATTTTGTTCGAACTTGTTTAAAACTAAAATTTGCCGCCATAAGCCATGACGGTTTTTTTGCCCTTACGGACTCGGCTTAGCTCTTTGGCATTTTCGGCATGCTGTGTTGTAAGAGCAAGGCATAGGTCTTGGTATGATTTTCGCAACTGCTCGCGCTGTTTTTTAAATTCACACGATTCAAGAATACCTGACCGGGCGATTTTCCCTACAAGAGAATTGGCCTGTTTGCTTAAGGCTTCAATTTTATTGACATTACCATGTCTGGCAAATCCTATTTGTTGTTCCAGCAGATTTTGAAGCTCATCCAGAAGATGTATATGTTCATCTGGAATAATCTCAAAACTATTTGTGTTCATTGTGTTAGTGCTCCTGTTCGGATTATTTGTTTTACCTGAGCCAGACTATGATCGACTTCTTCCAGGAGATTAGCTGCATCTTTGTGATTCTCGTCCAGGCTTAAAAGGTTCAGGAGAATATTTTTAGACTCCTCGAACTTTCCATCTTTCATATATAATGCCGCCAGAGGGAACATAACGGATGTATCGCCCGGATGCATATTCAAATACATTTCCAGGTAATGTATAACCTTTGCAAATGAACCCATCTGGCAGGAGGTCTGAAACAGGCCAAGAAGAGCTACCAGATTGTCGGTGTCAAGCTCCAGACTTTTAAGATACATCTCAAAGGCCTGCTTGTAATCGGCTCTTTGCTGTGCGACCATAGCGAAGCCTGCATAGGCCTTGGCGCAATTAGAATTCAGCCTACAGGCGACTCTGAATGCTATTTCAGCATCATCAAGAAGATTCTTTTGCAGAGCTACTACTCCAAGTCCAACGTAAGGGTCAGCCTCATCAGGTGATAAGACGGCGGCCTTTTCATAGTATTGTTGGGCCTGTGAATAATTACCGATAGAAGCATAACAGTCCCCCAGTTCCTGCAAAACTTCGTAATGCTGTGTCGAGTCGTGCTGTTCATCGACATTATTTTGTGTTATATCCATAGCAAGTCTTTTCCTTCGAGTATTTGTTCCGCTTTTTCGAGTAGCTTAATCGCCATGTTAAAATCCTTTTGTTCGCGTTTGACCTTAGCCTCCAATAAGAGTGTATCCACTGTTGGTCGCTGACGGTTTATTTCATGGCTGAGATTGGCTGCGCTTATATGGCTACCGGCTTTAAAGGAGGCGTTTGCAGCTAATGATTTCATCCACAACTCATTTTGATGATGTTTGGTGATATATTCAAACATTTCAGCAGCCTTTGACCAGTTACCATTTTTCTCTGCTTTTTTGGCTTTTTCGAGTAATTGGTCAAACTGAAACGGTATTTCTTCGGGCGTTAGACGTCTTATGGTAATGCCGGCTGCATTCAATGATTCACGAACAGGCAGATTTGGAAAATTTCTCCGGGCGTACTGTAAATCTTCTTTTTTGAGTACTACCGCCCAGAGTAGTTCTGTTGAGTCTTCCAACTCGAATGCTTCGTTGTTAGCTGAACTATTGATCAAAGCATGGAGAGAATCCTCTACCCAGAATTCTCTCATCGGAAATCCGTTTGGTACTATGGCAATATATTCGCCGTCACATCTGGCCAAAGCTGCATCTATTCGCTGATCTTGAGAAGACAACGGATTAACAGGTACGGGGATTATATTAGGCATCTCAGCATCGAGTTTTTCGAGGCTTTCCGCCGGTAGGGGCAGATAAACCTCATATGGATAGAACGTTCGCTGCCAGATAGAACCGAGGGTTGT
>CAZIAN010000198.1:0-8440 GCA_964537355.1 uncultured Pirellulales bacterium
CCTTGAGAGCAAATATCCTAAATATATTAAATGCATCAACAATATGTCTCATCCGATATGGAATGAGTTGCGCGATACTCTAAATGAAATTAAGCCCGACCTGGTCGGGATAAATGTTTTTACAACAAAAGCTGCTGCGGCTTTTAGAGTGGCCGAAATTGTAAAGACATTATTTAACAATATCCCTGTGGTAGTTGGCGGCCCGCATCCATCAGTCAAGGCCGATGAATCTTTAAGGATAAGCCCATTCATTGATTACGCCGTGAGGGGAGAAGGTGAATCTTGTTTCTCGCAGTTAGTTGATGCCCTCGAAAATAAAGAACCTCCTGATAATATTATGGGGCTTAGTTTTAAGCTTAACGGACAAATTCACCATAACCCTGTTGCCAAATTTATTTCTGATTTAAACCAAATACCTTATCCCGCAAAAGACCTCCTTATAAATAAAAACACATATACCTCGGAAGATATGGGATTGATAATGACCGGGCGCGGCTGTCCGTTTGCATGTACGTTCTGTTCCTCTGCCGGAGTATGGCAAAGAGTTACAAGATTTAGATCGGTTGAAAATGTCATAGGGGAAATTCAACAGATTCAGGCAGAGTACGGAACTATCCAGTTTAGCTTTAAAGATGATACTTTTACCGTCGACCGGAAAAGAGTTTTTGAGTTTTGCAGTTCAATCAGGAATAAAAATCTTAAGATAAACTGGGAATGCAACGCCAGGGTGAATCTTGTTGATGAATCGTTATTGGAGGAAATGAAGTCTGCCGGTTGCAATAGTATCAAGATTGGTATAGAATCAGGTAGCGACCGTGTTCTCCAAACTATTATGAAGAAGGGAATAACGACAACACAGATCAAACAAGCTGCCAGGCTTGTTCACAAAGCCGGCATTCATTGGACAGGCTATTTTTTGATGGGTATTCCAACGGAGACTAAACAAGAAATGCTTCAAACCCTCAACTTAATGCTGCATATCAAACCCGATTTTGCGTCCCTTTCGGTTTTTGAGCCTTATCCCGGAACCGAATTACATGATATGGGTATTGTTGCCGGCTACATGATTGATGACCGCACTTTAAACGATTATTATTCTATATCACCAAAGTATTATTTTATGAAACGCTCTGACAATCGGATTGATACGATGACTAACGAGGAATTAATGCAGATTGAAAAGTATTTGAAAACGAGCTTTCACAAATACAACAGAGGTACTGCACGCATCTTAAAAAGAGCCAGAGCTCGAAGTATTTTATACCGTAAAGACCCTGCCGCATTATTTGGGGATGTTAGAAAGTTTTTGGCATGGCTTAGATAACAGATAGGGTATATCCAGATTACTTTTTACAGTTTCAACTTATATTCTCACCATACAAAAAAGCAATGCATAAGAATATGATTTTTCAGATTTTCCTGTTTGTTGTTGACGCATTGTTACTCAATGCTGCTTTTCTTTTGTCCTTTCCTGTCAGATACGGCCTGAACATTCCGGAAATAAATTTTCTGCCATACAAAGATAATTTCCCGTTCCTCACATTTATATATATGTTAGCCCTTGTTTTTACTCGCGTTTTTAAAAACAGGTTTTGCAATTATTGGAACTTGTTCAAGAGGACTTTCAATGGCTTGCTTTTAGGTGCCCTTTTCGGCATAGCTCTTGTCTATGTTTTTAGAATCAAATGGTCGGATTTCCCTTCCAGCATCTTCGTTATTTCCTTTCCTATTGCATTATTCTTTATCTTTATATTTAACAGCCGGGTTTTAAGATTTTCCGGAAGAATCAAAAAGAACGTAATTGTTATTGGAAAAGAAAATTCTGAGGGGGCTATTGATAACAATCCTCTAATTGAAGAGAGGAATATAGACTCGATTGAAGAACTCCTTCAATATGAGGATATTGATGAAATTATAATTTGCAAACAAATCCACGATACTAAACAATTGAATCTCCTTATTTACCTGCTACTCAAACTCAAAGTAAATGTAGTATTTAGCCCGTCTATTTATGCTGAATTAATTTCGGGAAATGTAATGAACGAAAACTCGATACAATTCCTTACAACATTCCTTGGAAGGAAATCTGACTACGAGGAGTTTCTGATAAGGGCTCTTGATATAATATGCAGTCTCGTCATGTTGATTGTCCTCAGTCCGCTCATTGGCCTGGCTGCACTTGGCATAAAACTTACTTCGTCCGGATCTGTCTTTTACAAACAAAAAAGAATCGCTAAAGATGGAAAAACCTTCATCTTATATAAATTCAGAACAATGATAGACAATGCCGAACGCGACAGTGGCCCCGTATTAGCAACAAAAAATGACCTGCGAGTCACAAAAATTGGTCGACTCCTGAGAGATACTCGTACAGACGAGATACCCCAGTTAATAAATGTCATACACGGTGAAATGAGCCTAGTCGGTCCAAGACCTGAACGGCCTCACTTTGTGAAATGCCATCAATCCCTTAGGGAGATAAGACTTGCAGTCAAACCGGGACTGACCGGTTTTGCACAAATAAGAAATCATTATGATTTACATCCAAATCATAAAATAAAATATGATATTTTATACATTCAGCGACGGTCTCTACTGTTGAACTTGTACATCTTATTCAAGACAATCCCTGTTGTTTTATTAAGAAAGGGGCAATAAAACCGGCAGTAAGTTACCTCTCAAGCAACACTTTGTAACATGATCAGTTTATGACAAATTTATCTTTTGCCCCCAAAATAATATTAAAAGAAGGGGCTTGGTCTGCTTTTGGAAAAATAACGACTGCCTTGGGAACGCTGATTGGCGTAAGACTGCTTACGGAATTTGTCCCTAAAGAAATCTACGGAAAAATCTGCTTGCTGATTGGTATTGCGACACTGGGTAGCAATCTTTTTGCATATCCTTTGATATCTGCGGCCCAAAGATTCCATCCGGAGATGGCATTGTCGGGGAATGTCCAGCAGCTTCGCCGCACAATTGTCTATATTCTGAAATACACGGTTAGCACCCTTGCAAGCCTTATCCTGCTAGGGGGCCTTTTTCTTCAATCCGACGCTCTATCATATTGGGTCTTTGTGGCCTTGGCCGCTTTTCTCGTCGTTCAGGTAATGCGCAATCTGGAGATGGGTTTCCTGATAGCTGCGCGCCGGCAAAAAGAAGTTGCTATCTGGAGTATATCGGAGGCATGGCTTAAGCCGGCTTTTGCGGTTCTGCTGGTAATTCTGCTGGGCGATACTCCACAGTCCGTGCTTCTGGGATATTTTGCTGCTTTCGGTTGTATTCTACTCTGCTTCCATCTGCTTCCTGTATCGGTGGAAGGAAGTAACAGCTCGAAAGTGCCAATCGAAACAGATACAGAGCTTACTGCCAATATTAGGCGTTATGCAATGCCACTTCTTCCACTGGCATTAGTTGCATGGATCAGTAGCTTGAGTGACCGTTATATAATTAGCGGCATGTTGGGAATTGGACAGGTCGGCCTTTATGCCGCAGGCTATGGCTTAATCAGTATGCCTTTTCTTATGGCGGGCGAAATCATTGGCCAGACTTTGCGGCCTCCTTATTACCAGACTGTATCTGCCGGCAATATCACCTTGGAAAAAAAACTTCTCAGAACTCAACTATCTGTAACTGTTTTGGTCTGTGCTGCTGGAGTAGTAGCTGTTTTCTTCCTCCGTAATCTAATTGCAACACTATTACTCGCTGAGGAATACCGAAGCGCCGTATCTCTTATGCCTTGGATTGCAGCCGGAATTACTCTTCAGATTATCGCACAGATTTTTGAGGGCGTTCTAATTGCCTATAAACGCACTGGCTTTCTACTCATGGTTCACTCCTTAGGAGCGGTCATTTGTGTTCTCTCAGTTTACATCCTCATTCGCCGGTTCAACTTAATTGGAGCTGCAATGGCATGTCCCATTTATTACCTGAGTATGCTAATGACCGGCATTGTAATGGCCACAATCGCATCAAAAAAACCAAAAACCATCACGAAATAGTTCTACAATAAAAACTAACACAATGTATATAAATCTGGAAATAACAATTTGCCAAAAACAATTGTTAAATCTCTACTGCTGAACGTGCTCTGGTACACATTAGGTCGAAGAAACCTGGTAAGGCTTGCACGTTTCCTTAATAATGAATCTCGCCTGGATGTTAATAACGATCCGGCCACCAATGGTGAGACTATAGTACAATCAACAATCCTTGAATACTTGAAACAGAATGAGAAAATTTGCATATTTGATATTGGTGCCAATATAGGAAGCTGGATATATTCTCTATTCGAGCACGCCGATAAAACATCATCGCTCATCGTCCATGCCTTCGAGCCCTGTACCGGCACATACTCCACACTCACAGCCAATCTGCACTCGTGGAACCTGAACGGCAACATAAAAGCCAACAAGCTTGCCCTATCATCATCTGTTAGCAAACGTCCTTTTTATTCCCTCGGACCAAATATTGGGACAAACAGTCTATCCACCCCAGCCGACCCTACTAAATATGCAGTTGAATCGGTTCAAACAGAAACAATTGATAGTTATTGTTTAAGGAATAATATCTCACATATAGACCTTATAAAAATCGACACTGAAGGACATGACATGGAAGTAATTTATGGCGGCAATAATATGCTTACTTCAGGGGCAATTGATATCCTCCAGTTTGAATACAACCATAGATGGATTAACGGACGCCATTTTCTACGAGATGCATTTGAGCTTTTGTTACCTCTTGATTTTATTATTGGCAAGATTACTCCCAAAGGAATAGAGTTTTATCCTGATTGGGACTATGAATTAGAAACTTTCAATGAGGCAAACTATTTAGCCGTAAAACAATCGTTGAGGAATATCTTTCCACAGATAAAATGGTGGAAAGAATCATAACCCTAAATAATATCCATAAAATAAACCTGAAACTTCATCTCAGAAATCTAAGACTAACCAACTTAGAACCTTCTTTTATAAACAATTCACTACCGACTGCTATTGTTCTGCAATAAAGCTGCTTTTTAACAACAGTTTATTTGATGGTATTTGGATTCATCCTACCAATAATATTTCATATAACGTTGCAAAACGGCTCAAAACTCATCCAATTTAGAGAAGATTTAGAAATTAGAGCTGAATTGGAAGGTTTCGTCTCGTGCGAAACGTTTAATATGGGAAATGTCAGGTAAAAATATTACTTCACTTCTGTTCCTCAAGTTATACCAAAAGATTCGAATTGCCTGCCTACGAAGAGCAAATCGAGAGAGGACGGTCAAAGATGTGTTTACTCGCATATATAAGAGGAATATATGGGGCGGAAAACCAAGACAATATCATTCTGGGGATGGATCTACTGAATATCATGCTTGTTTATATGCCAATGCGGTAAAGACGTTCATCAAAGAAAGAAGAATTACTAACGTGGTCGATTTGGGATGTGGAGATTTCATAGTAGGCCGTAAGTTTCTGATGGATAAGCTTAAATACATTGGTGTTGATATCGTTGATGATTTGATTAAACGAAACTCTGAAATATATGGAACTGCCGATATCGAGTTCCAGTGCCTGGATATAATATCAGATGAGCTTCCCAATGCAGAACTGTGTTTAATTCGACAAGTTTTACAACATTTATCAAATTCTCAGATTATTTCCATTCTACACAAAATAACAAAATACAAATATGTATTGATAACTGAACATTATCCTACTCCAAGGGTACAATTCTCGCCTAACAAAGATAAACCGCATGGTCCCGATACCAGAATATATGACAATTCAGCAGTCTGTTTAGACCTGCCACCGTTTAATATGCAAATTTCAAAAATGCTCTTAGAGGTTGATCCATATCCTAATTCCGCAGATAAAGGTGGAAAGATTAGAACATTCTTGATTGAAAATTAGTTTTCTCTTTCTGTTTTTTAAAGTTTTGAATTGATATATATATTGAGTAAGCAAGAACAGTAAGATATTCTAAACCTCGTCAGGCCGATGGCTGCTCCCAGCAGTGGAATCATATAGAAACAATTTGCCAGCTTAAGCATCTTTTAAGAAAGTATTCTATATATTTATTGCCGAGGACGAAATAATGGGTGGCTGTATATTAGTGAAAATTGCCATCATATTTGAATACTGAAGTCCTAAAGAGGAATATTGATGTCAATAGAACCAGATTATCGTTCTCGAATATATGATAAATATGCCTCACGTTTTCTGGAGGCACCGGAGCAGTTTAATTCGGCCGCTACCGACCATTGGGGCAAAGCTTATGAATCGTATTTGAAAGATTGGCTCCCAAAGCAAAAAGATACAGCGATACTTGAAGTCGCCTGTGGCGGGGGAAGGTTGCTTCACTTTTTGAAAACAAGAAAATATTCTAATTTTACCGGCATCGACATCAGTCCGGAACAAATACTAGTAGCACAACAAGTCACAAGTAGTGTGGTCCGGGCAGATGCTATTGAATTTCTTAAAGCTACAAATAACGAGTATGATTTGATAATAGGCCTGGATTTTATCGAACACCTCCATAAAAATGAGGTGTTCGATTTTCTGACCAATTGTCACAAGGCCCTAAAGGCTGATGGCCGTATCATTTTACAAACGCCTAACGCCCAGTCTCCGTTTGGACAAAGCATATTCTATGGTGATTTCACACACGAGATTTGCTTTACGCCAAAGGCTTTGCAAAATGTTCTCAACCTCTGTGGTTTTCACAAGTTTCATGTACGGGAAACCGGCCCGGTTGTACACGGCTTTAAATCTGTTATCAGATATATACTCTGGCAAACGATGCGTCTTATATTGAAACTTTGGAACCTTATCGAAACGGGCGATTGCACAAATGCAGTATTTACACGCACCTTTTTGATTTCTGCACACAAGAAATGATAACAAATGCAAAGATGTTATTTGTAGGACCCGTTTATCATGGTGGAACCTGCTATGACCGTATGAAAGTAATGCGTGAAACGGGTCTGGAAATTAGGATTTTCGATACTACGCCTTACCTTAATGATGGAATAAAAATCGCAAGATCATTGCGCCACAGAACCAAGACAGGGCTTAATGTAATAAGGTTAAATCGTGACCTGCTTAGTATAGCAGGCAAGTCTGACAGAATTACACATATCTGGTTTAGCAAAGCCGTTTTCATATGGCCTGAAACACTGAAGAAGATAAGAAAATTTACAAACGCTATTCTAATCCACTATACTCCTGATGCCCAGATAATTTGGCAACGGTCAAGGCATTTTATAAAAAGTATACCGCTTTATGATATTGTTTTTACTACAAAACCTTTTGAGTTGAATCTATATAAAGAACTCGGAGCTCAAAGAGTACATCTTACTTATCAGGCTTATGATAAGAATCGTTTTTACCCAAGAGAACCATCGGAACAGGATTTTATGAAATACAAAGCTGACATCGCTTTCATTGGACATTATGAAAAATATCGAGCTGATTGTATAAGAGCCATAGTCGATAGCGGTGTTAAAGTAAAAGTATGGGGAGAATATTGGGGACGCTATGCGAAATGGCACCATTGGGCCAGAAATGTTGTTATGGGAAGAAGTGTTATTTGTGAACAATATTGTCTGGCTCTTTCATCTGCTAAAATATGTCTTGGATTACTGTCAAAGTTTATGCCGGAAACCACTACGACAAGATCGTTTGAAATTCCTGCTTGTGGCGCATTTATGTTAGCTGAACGAACCAAAGAACACCTGGAATTGTTTGAAGAGGGAAAAGAAGCCGAGTTTTTTCTCTCCAGGAAAGAACTTGTGGAAAAAGTACATTACTATCTGGAGCATCCTCAGAAACGGAAGGATATAGCAGCGGCGGGTCTAAAACGCTGTGTAAACAGTGGATATTGTTTCCAGGATCGCCTGAAAGATATATTAGAAAAGGTGCAGGAAATAAGACAGAAATGAAAAAAAACAACGGTAATCCGAACAAAATAGTTGCCGCTTGTTCCGGAAACTTAAAAAAACATCAAATATGGCGTCTGCCGATATTGAGTTTCTTCAACGGATGTCTCTGTATTCTTATATCATATTTTCTGCTAACGGAAATTGCTCGTCAGGATTATTCATTGCGTACTTTAAGTATCGGAGTTTTGACACTTTTTGCTCTCCTTTTCCATTTAATAGTAAGAAATGCTTTGCGTGATCCCTTTCATCCTGACATCTTGTTTACTTTTGGTCATCTTGTGCAGTTTGTTATTCCAATTATAGTTTTTGCAACAGGGCTTTTTGATGATGTAATGTATGAGCATGTAAAGCTGGTAAAGGGATTTTTCCCCGAAACGCTCTTTGCTGTTTTGATTTCACAAACTGCACTTAAGTTCCCTTACTGTATATAGCAATCTCGCCGAAATGAACTATCAAAGAAAGCAGTAAACAAAAACCAACTGTATATTACACTCAAGGCTGTCGGAT
>CAZIAN010000199.1:0-8426 GCA_964537355.1 uncultured Pirellulales bacterium
ACAAGCTACACCCCAATTCCATGGAAAATGGACACAGCGGATAGGCATCCGGGTTTCCAACGGTGAGTCCCAGTGAAGACAAGTCCTGGCCGTTACAAACTGTCGTTTTGCAATAAGACTTTCCAAAGCAGCAACGGCGTTAAAGGTATTAGCGGCTATAGCCCAGGCAAAAATCCAGATAACGAACAAATCCTTAATCAAGCTTGCAACAGGAGGGGCGTTGTAGATACTGCTTATGTGTGTAAAATCAGGTAACATTCCTCCGATCAGAATAACTGCTATGGAGAAGCAGACGGCCAATAAAGCTATCGCGGTATACCACGACCAGGTCCTGCGATGACGGAGGCAGGACGAAGGTAAAGCAAAACTAATACCCATGCCAAAAGCTATAACGACCGTAGAGATGATGATCCTGGTCCACGCTGCAAAATATGGATAGGTGGGTGCAAAAACCTCATAAAGCCTCAAACCCTCCAAAAACACCAGCGCAGCTGTCAAGATGCTGCAGATGATTATATGAATTCTATGGCGATGATGAATTTGTCTGAGCGGTGGAGATTCTTGAGAAAAAACGGCGGGGTGCAGAATTTGCCCGAGATTTCTAACTGTGTCTCTTGCAAGGTCTTTTAACCGGCCACTCCCTTCAGGCGGAAATAGTTCTTTACAAACCTGGTCCAGGGTCTCTGTCGGAACAACACGACTATCGTGCTCGCTGATAAGATTTTGCAGAGCCGTTGTTACTGAAAGTTCTGAAAAGTTACCTGTGGGGATATATATAATCTTAGTGCCTGAGGCCACTGCATATTCAACTTTCTCCGGGACGCCGTCTACCGGCAGAACCTGGCCATTTGTTACAGAAGCACAGGTAAAGGCGCCGGTGAGGGCTATGTCGTTGGCCACTGGCCTGGCCAGGTATTCCGAGATAATGGTAATAGCGAGAGGCAGGGCAACCGATCCTCCTCGAAATTTCTGCTCAAGCTCGACTGCATCGCCTTCCACCGTTGCGATCTCCCAGAGAACGAACCGTTCATCCAGGCCATCAGGATAACCGGTTCGTTTGAGATAGGCATCGACTACCTGGTGTGTATGGACAGAAGCCTCCTGCATAGCAGTATCAATATCCTTTTTCTTTCTTGCATACTCAATGCCTTCCGTGGATGGATGCTGCTGTTCGCTCACTGATATGCGCTCTATAGAGACGTGGACGAAGCGGCCGTGACCCTTGGTCCTGGCCTTATCGTAAAAGAGGGCCTGTACTACACCCGGCCTTTTCTCATCGCGAGCAATCAGTCCCAGCAGCCTACCAACACGGCTATCGAGATGATTGGCTAAGTCATGCTGACCGTTTCTGTGTAAAAAGTGCATATAGGACGAGAAAAAGTGTTTTAAGAACTCTACATTTGTTCTTTCCGTCAGCTCTATACTTTGTATCTCCTGATGCAATTGTCCGTTCGGTTTTGGCAATGAGTCTGTCTGGAAACTATCATATGCCAGACATAGCTCTTCGTGGACATGCTCCAGCTGGCCTGCCAAGGCTTCTTCTATTGCCAATAGGCATCGCAGCCAGGCAATGTTATCTACAGTAGAGGCACGTAGATAGTTTAGTTCCAATGCCTCGGTCAATAATCTAAGCATTCGGCGCAGCAGATTGGGGTGTTTGACCATCCAGAGAGTGCACTGTTCTCGAAGTTCAGGAAGTAACCGGCGACAGATGACATCCAGCATGGACTTTTGCGGTTTCGGTAATTGTGAACAGGGTGTATCTTTTATCTTCTCGATGAAAGATTTGAAGGCCTCGTGCGGTCTGTTCTGATCAATGAGTTCCCAGAACTCTTTCTGTTTGTCGGATGAAGTATTCATTCTTATGCATTCATATTATATTATCCTGGATTCTTAGGAAGCTGTCCCACAAGTTTCTTAACCGCCAGACGCACTTTCTCGTCCTCGTCCTCAGCCAGTGGTTCTATCATCGAACGAGCTTCGGTTCCGCAAATTCGACCCACTACCTCTACAGCCCCATAGCGGATCTCTGGATCTTTGTGTTTTAGAAGCCTACGTAAAATAGGCATAAAGGCACCGCTTCCTGCCGAAGAGAGTTGTTCAAGGCTAACCAGTGGCTGCAGTCTGATAGTAAGGTGTTGCTGCTGGGGCCTTAGCCTGCGGGCGTCTTCAGGCTCCAATACACTTTGACCTTCGCCTCTATTAACGAGAATAACCTGTGACCATATGCAGCTTTCGTCTAGACACAATTCGAGCCTTGCCAGGCAGTTTTCGTAAGGTGAATTTTCTTGTTGTGGTCGTGCTGTTATTTGCACCTGCTCGCCGAACTGAACAAGCTCGAATACGAAGGGCGGCTCTTCCTGGTGGAGAGTCTGTTCGGAGAATCCCTCTCCGGTTGCCGCGGCTAGACGCCGGGCCTCACCTTCAACAGGTTCCAGGACCGGAAGCTTGATAACAGCTCCCGATTGCAAAGACACTGCCGGCGTGACTTTTGAGGCTTCCAGAAGCTCATCTATTTCCTCATGAGGCAGTCTGGCAAGCAGACTCAAGATCTGTCTGCCAACATACTGCGACCACCAATTTTCACCATCTATTACATAGGAATCAAAGAATTTATCGGCTAAAACATCTCTGCAGCGAGAGCACAAAGTCAGGTGTTCTTCGATGGTTTTTACCTGCTCTGATCCCAGTGACTGGCCGATGTAACCTTTCAGTAGATCTGTAGATAGACACTGCCCTGTAGCAGAAGACCGGTCGGCAGCCTTTAAGAATAGCTGCTCGACGTGTCGAGCTCCCGCAGACATCCGCTGCCAGCGTTTTTTGCAGTCAGGACAAGTCTCTATATGCTGCTGCAGAACCTGTTTCTCTTGTGGTGTGGTGTCACCTTCCCAGAGGCGGCCAAGGTCTGCATCGGATAAGCATTTTTGCGTATTCATGAGTATACTCCTTCGATATTGGTCAAAAAGTTAGTAGCTTCCATCAGTCCTCCTCCTGTTCTGTCAATGAGGCCAAAGCTGAATAGATTCGGCAAATACGCGCATAGACGGCGTTGGCGGAAAGATTCTTTAGCTGCTCGAGGAGAACCTTTGTTTGGTGCAGGTCGAGTCCCGTGCCGGCAGCGAAGACTACAACCAACTGGTACGGAGCTGCCTGGCCGGTGTTAATCAGATTGGCCGCTATATGGATCACACCTACCTCTGGAAAACGCTTGTGCTCTTTGACAACTTTTCTGTGTAGATCGGATATTTGGCTCTCGGACAGTCCTGAGAGCCGGTTCCAATCTGCCATAAGCTGTTTGGCAGAAAGCTTCTGGCCGGTAGCACATATCTCCAACGAACGCTGAGCAAATATGGTCCTGTCAATCAGGTCATCCTGTCTTAAACGACATAGCTCGCCATCCAGGTACTCCCACAACTCCACGACCGAAGACGATAAGATTGAGACAGAAGGTGATGTTTCAATCTGTAGCTCATCCAGTGATATATCCGAATGACCACCTGCCTCTTTCCGGGCTCTGATGCACTCATGGACGGCTGACCTCGTAATGTATGCGGCGAGACTGCCTTCCACGGAGGCTCCTTTGCGGAAGTGTTTGTGTAAACTCAAAAGGACTTCCTGAGCCACATCATCGGCAGATGGGTAACTGTCGTCGGTGAAGCCGGATCTGTGTATGATACAGCGTATCAACCTATAGTAAGCCTCATAAAAGACTCCTGACAGGGCCTTAATCTCCAAAGGGTAACCTGATAGAATCACCTGCTTACAGGCTTCACTAAGTTCCTCGGTCTGATTACCCTCGCTTTTATGGTGTAAAGACACACGGGAGAGACCGGTCAGCAGTAGTTGCCGGCAATATTGCCGGTTCGACCGAAGGCCTTCAAATATGCAGTACTCAGCCAGTATTCCTTCCTTCCACGCCTGCAGGAACGATTTTTGACAACTTTCAGTATCAGCGGGATGTCGGCAAAATTCGTCTTTTTTATCCATATCATGCCTTTCTTTGTGCGGTCTTGTGCTCGCTTGCTGCTTTGTTGTTAGGTACGTAGACTCGCTTTTGTCCATGTTCAGTTTGTTATCTTCTGATAAAAGGATCGGCATAAAACGTCTCCAGAACTTGCTTACTGTCTTCACTACCAATAGAGGAAAAATCTAGGACGTTTCTTACCAAAAAAACAAAAATTTTATCATAATAGTCACTTTTCCGCATTTAGTAGTGAAAGTATCGCCTATCGACGACTATAAGTCAAACCATAATAATTCCAGATTCAACGAAGCGAAGCTTGTTATTCTTTCTCTGAATATGTTAAGTAAATGGCTTCACCGTACTCGTCTGCCTCATGGCGCTCGCAGTACAATTGATAAATTCTGTCAAATACATTGGTCAAATAGTTCTCAGCTTCAGTAATTTCCGTCTCGTCAAGGCCGCCATTGCGAAGGATTACCTTCAAATAAGGACTGGGATTTTCTACCTCACCAAGTTCGGCCGTACAGCTGGGAATTTGGTTATGGACATAAGATTGGCCCCACTGGTCTGCATCGATTATGTGATAGTCCAATTGTTGGAGAGCAGCGTCTATACCGTCTATTTCCAAGTCAAGCTCAGCAGTCAAATCCACCCGGTAGCGTCCCTTTCGCCAAAGATCCGGATACGTCTCGATTCGCACCTCGGGAATCATTGTGTACATATCTCATTATTGGCGAAGGAGCTTTATTAAGATTGCGCCAGTCATTATTTTTCTATTTCAATATTACTCGTAAGAATTTCATTTTGCATGGGCTCTACTGTCTTAAAAGGAATCTTTATTATGGCTAAGAAAAGAAAAAAGAAAATTCGTCGTAAAAAAACAACACCCATGGATCGACTGCACAGAGAGTTTCGCCGTAAAGGTGGGGGCTCGCGTCAAACCTCCCTGCGGGTTCTGGGTGGCAAATTAGATAAAAACGGTCCGGCCTACCACAAGGAACACCTCCAGTTCGAGGATGACAAGGACGGGCCTCGGATTCTGGACGTAGTCCAGACAAATACATGTTCGTTCGGGCACACCATCGACGATAAAGTGCGTGTTGCCGGAATCTGTGAGATAGGACAAGAAGTGCTTTGCTCGACAAACTCCTGTAAGCTGGAATGTATTTATTGTGGTGCAGTTGTTTGCCGCATTCACAGCCGCACCTATAGCGATAAAACCTATTGTAACCGTCACAAATGGATTCATTATTGGCGTCTTTTTTGGAGGCTTGACTGAAATGAAATGGTTATTCGTAATTCTCGTTATCCTTTTCCTCGGCCCACTCAGACTGTGGGTTGGCAGGCACTGGGCTTTATTACTATCAACTGTAACAGGAGCTGTAATCGGTCTATTTATCGGGGGATACATAGCGGCTCGATGCGGCTCTTCATATGCCTGGCTACCCTTAGTCGGTGCTTTGATTGGAGCAGCTTCTACAGGCAACGCCGGAGCGGAATGGTTACGACATATTGAAAAGGATGGTAAAAATGGACAATCTTCCCGAAGACATTGAGTTCATGGCAAGATTCCTTGGCCGTGAAGATCCGGCTCTCCAGCGGTTATTGAAGGTATACATTCGTAATCCCAAAATGAGGGATACCGTTCGCACTATCTTAAAGCATCGCTGCAAATGGGCTGGTTTTGATACCGACAATCAATCAGTGTTCTGGCCGGTAAGCCAATTACCACCGGGCCCGCTACAAATAGGCCGGGTTG
Organism: uncultured Pirellulales bacterium; assembly: GCA_964537355.1. Lineage (GTDB taxonomy): Bacteria > Planctomycetota > Phycisphaerae > Sedimentisphaerales > Anaerobacaceae > NIOZ-UU13. Next base: position 5,724 of record CAZIAN010000199.1, read on the forward strand.
TTCAGGGAACCCTGCCTGGTCCGAAGTTTACCTTGCCCGAAGAAATAATAACCCAGCATATAGGAATGTTCGGGCACAATGGTACAGGCAAGAGCTACCTTGCTATGCACCTGGCCATACAGGCCATCCATCTTGGTTACACGGTGTGGGTGTTCGATATCGAGGATGAGTACCGGCGAATAAGTCCGTTGCTGGCCCCCGATACATTGGTGGCTTTACAACCTGAAAACCTGCGTTTCAATTTATTTCAGTCACCCGGTGACTGGATAAAACCAACCAGTTGGCTGGATGAATTAAATCTCCTGTTGCGAGGGGGAACCTTTTTGAGGGATGGAAGTCTTAACGTCTTTCGTATAGGCATGAGCAAACTTCTTGAGCGCAAGGGCGTCACGGCAGGCGGGACAGATTGGCCATCTCTAATTGAGGTAATCGAGTATTTTCAGGGGCTGAAGTTTGGACCCAAGTTACGTACCGCTGGTTATCTGGAGAGCCTGTTGAATAGACTCGTCACCCTGGCTGACACTTTCGAGCAGATGGCTGTGGTTAGTAGAAGTAATATGCTTGAAATGTTGGCCCAGCGTTCTGTTATTTTCAGGTTACATAGCCTCGTAGGTATACCTCTGCAATCCCTGGTAAGCTTCTTACTTTTATGGCTGGCCAGGTTCAGGGAAGGTTCTGCTAACAATAAGCCTCATATAGTAATCATAGAAGAAGCCCATATGCTCGCTAGCGAGAAGGCCCGCCAGGATATTGGTGAGAGTATTCTTTCCAGGATGTTCAGAACTGCTCGAAAACGAGGTATCTCGCTTATTTTGTGCGATCAGGTGCCCAGTGAACTACCGGCGGCGATCCTGGGTAATCTGGCCTGTCGAATTGTGATGCGCCTGGCCAGTACTCAGAGTATCTGGTCGATACAAAACTCTATGAGCCTGGACCGAAAACAGGCCGAGGCCATATCTACAATGAAGCCTCGACGGGCAGTCGTCCACTATACTCTACATCCTACTGCTTTCGAAATTGAGATCCCGGAAGTAATCCTCCCATCAAAATCAAAAGATCACCAACTATGCCGAGAGACAGAAGGCTTCCTATCAAAGATTCAATGGACTGACTACGAGAAAAAAGACAAAAGCACAACGCCTTCGGCATTGAAAATGCTGGCACCAGATGACCTGGCTGGAGATGCTTTATTGGTGATGGTGAGAATTTGCGAATCACCTGCTGAGCCCATAGACCAGAGATGTCAGAAACTCCAGATAGACCGTGCCAGGGAATTCAGGGCCAGGGCAGAGTTGGATGATAAAGGTTTGGTGGCTAAAGTTGAACAATCTATTGGAGGGAAAATCAAATTCTTCCGGCCTACAGACAAAGGAATAGCCTGGGCACAAAAACGCAAAATCCGTGTCAAAAAATTCAAATCGGGCATTATTCATGAGTATCTTCTATGCCAAGTGGAAAGACATATCGGCCTTATTGGTCCGAAATGGCGGCTACAGAGGAACAGCTCAATCGGCCAGGACCAGGGATTGCAGCCGGATTTACTCGTGATGGAACCTGATGGTGCACGGTTCGTAGTTGAAATATGCTGCAGCAATCTTGACTACGATGCGAAGAATATTCTGATCGAGGCAGGAATCCCCGAGATCGACAAAGTCATAGCAGTTACACCCGATAAACGAACCAAGAAATCACTCGAGCAGACGTTAAAAAAGAATTGTGAAGATTCCGATACTGATTGGAAAAAGTCAATAACAACGCTGGATGCGGCCCAGTGCCTGGCAGAGAACTTCGATTGGACCGGCACTTTAATCGGCAACCAGAGGCTTTTCCCAGATAAGTGACGTCCTATGTACTTTCATAATTATCCTTTACACACAAGAGTTCGAAAGGAACTGTACCATGCAAGATCCATTGAATCCTTTGGAAAATCCAGACCCTCTGAACAATACCAATCCGATGAGTGATCCGCTGCTTGATGCTCTTGAAAACAGTATTATAAATCCGCCGGATTTTGTAGACCCTATAGCTGAACGTGATGATGTGCTGATGGACGACCTGGCCAGACAGTTGGACCAAGTCGAAGCCGGTATAGAAAATACTCCACGAATAGCACCTGATCCCGATGTATTTGATGACAATTATGACCAAATTGGTTCCGAAACACCTGCAATGCCAGAAGATTTCGGAACACCTGAAATCGAGGAAATGCTTGATGGCGGCACATTTGGAAGCTCAGAACAGTCTGTTGCGCCAGATTCATCTATTAGTTCAACTAGAAGCAGCCAACTTACGCCAAAGCTACCCCTGAGTAGAAGCGGTGGTAGTAGAGGACGAGGAGGACATCCGTTTAGAAGACATGGTAGCGGGCGTCATGGAAATACAGGGGCTAGAGCTGGTCATAATATGCGAATCTGTCCTGAGAATCACGAAAGTATCGATGAACAGAAATGTCAATCTTGTGAAAAATACCGTCACTGGCCTGAAGGAACAGACGAAGAACTTCGAGAGTGTTGGTATGATTGGCAATTAAAACCACCCGGTGTCAACTCTGATGGTGACAATACTGCTGAGTAATAACGCATTCCTGCCCAACAAACTAGGTAAGAATTACCACCTCGTAGGACTCTTATATTGGTGAGAAGACAATTAGCTGACAAGTTCAACTCTATTTCAGTGGGTAAGACAATGGCTATGAAGAATCAA
>CAZIAN010000200.1:0-8423 GCA_964537355.1 uncultured Pirellulales bacterium
TGGACAAAAGGGCTTGTATTCCATTCTGGTGATAAAACTGCCAGTAAATACACCATTAAAGATATTGAAGGTTCGACCTACATGTTCTATGAATGGAAGAGCGGCGATTACACAATTCGTTATAGCAAACCTTCGTATTATGTCCTGAAGAAAGTCTCATCGAAAACCTCAGGACCACTCGACAAAGTATGGATTTCTAAGCAGGAAGACGAGGAAGATGAGATAATAGTCGGCGAAAAAGCACATATCCCTCCGACAAGCACTATCAACGAAAAAGGCCATATTGTTGACAAGATAGATTGGCCGTTTGTTAATGACTCACAAGTCCTCGGTACCTGGAAAAGCGTGGATTTTGTCGATGAGATGGAACAGTTCAAGGTTGGCGAACAACAATGGAAAGGCAGAGGAGGCGAACTGTTTTTAAATGAAATGATATTTGGAAAAAATGGCAGGTTAATTTCAAAAAATGACAAAGTGCCAAGAGGTTATCCCGGAACCTGGACTAAGGGATTGGTTATCTATGACAATGACACAAAAACCGCTTCCAAATACATAATCAAAGAATTAGATGGTTCGGTCTATATGTTCTATGAATGGAAGAGCGGCGATTACACATTCCGCCATAGAAAACCCTCATATTATGTCCTGAAGAAAGTCTCATCAGAAACCTCAGAACTCGCCGATGCAAGGGCAGTACAGAGAAAAGGATTGCTTGGCCTCGAGCTCAATGACGAGCGTTGGCCGCTTGTAGATATTGTACCCGGGATGCCTGCAGCCAAAGCTGGTTTGCAAAACGGCGACAAACTCTTAAAGGTTAACGATAAAGATATCACATACATCACGACGATAAGTGGCGCTTTAGAGGTTCTTCATGGCAACCCTGGTGAAAAAGTGATGCTAACCATCCAGAGAGGTGGGCAGATTTTAACCTTTGTAGTTGAAAGGTCGAAATAATAGCAAGGCAAGGATAGCCTGTCTTTTGAAATGCGTATAATGGCAATTTTGATGCCCGCACAACAGCATGCGAGGAAACAAATCCGGGCCGTGGCGTTTGAGCGGAAGGCTTTGTATTTTGTGAACTCAACGAGAAAATAATGCTGTTAAGACAAAAGTAAATAGGCTCCGAAGAAATAAGGTTTAATCTAACTGCTTTTGACCTCACTCCTTACAGACGTAAGATCACCTAAAAAAGCAGCAGTTCTCTATGAAAAACTAATAGAATAAAGATTAAAGAAAATAATATTGATAAAATTACAAAAAAAATTGTAACAGTTTGATGTTTAAAACGTCTATTACTATAGATGGGTAAAGTGAGTTCTCAGTTTAACCAAATTGTTAACCTTGATTTGGAGGTTCATCAAAGGGAGAAATTAAATCCATATTTTCCATACCTTAAGGAGAAATGCCCGGATACCATGCTCATGGGAGATTTCGAGCCCGAGCCGAGAGCCATGTAAATGTACTGCGAACAGAAACCAAAACAATAAACGTATCATGAACACCAAAATCACATTTAGTGTTGGAAAGGAGGTAGTGATATATAAGAGCCACTAGCTTGCATAAGCAGAATTTCAAAAAAGTTGTAGCTAAAAAAAGCAGCCGGTGAGTATCGCACCACAATGCAAAAGACTCACCGGCCCGGCCCCACTCAGGCGTACGGTTTGCGCGCCCAAGGCAAGGCTCATTTAATGATACTGCAAACCAGGAAAGAAAACAATAGCAATTTTTGAAAGGGTAGCAGAATGAGAAGGTTATTATGTGCATCAATATTAGTTTTGCTGATTAGCGGAACCGCATCTGCTAATGGTCTTTCAGAGGCAATGGACACAAGTCTGATTTTCAAAACGGGTGGTGATGGGGGTTGGTTTTCCCAGACGAATACCGCGCTTTTTGATGGTGATGCGGCCCAGAGCGGATATATTGGGGATGGCCAGCGGTCATGGATGCAGACGACGATACATGGGCCAGGAACGTTAAGCTTCTACTGGAAGGTATCTTCTGAGGCTAATTATGATTTCCTGGAATTTTACATTGATGGCGTGCTTCAGGACCGAATCAGTGGATCAGTGTACTGGCATCAGATGATTTATACAATCTCCGGTTCGGGTCCGCATACGTTGGTATGGCAATACCAAAAGGACGGTGAGGTAAGTAATGGAAGCGATATCGGCCGAGTTGACCTTGTGGAGTGGGTGGAGTGGTCGGGCGAAACTCAACCTCCTGTTGTAATTCCCATTTCCGAGGCATTGGATACGTGTTTGAATTGTACAACTGGCGGTGAAGCAGCCTGGTTTTCCCAGACGGACAGCTCGTTTTTTGATGGTGATGCAGTCCAGAGTGGAAATGTCGGAGGCAATCAGGAATCGTTTTTACAGATGGCGGTTGACGGGGCTGGAACGATTAGCTTCTATTGGAAGGTATCTTCTGAGATCGGTTTTGATTCCCTGGAATTTTACATTGACGGAATGCTTCAGGACAAAATAAACGGTTCGAAGGATTGGCATCAGATGGTTTACACAATCATCGAACCTGGTACACATACTTTGGAGTGGCGATACGTTAAGGATTGCAATAGAAATGAAGGAGATGACTGCGGCTGGATTGACCTTGTGGAATGGTCGGGCGGAACTCAACCTCCTGTTGTAACTACCCTTTCCAAGGCATCGGAGCTGATTATCGGAGCCGTATCTGCTAATGGTCTTTCAGAGGCAATGGACACAAGTCTGATTTTCGAGACGGGTGGTGATGGGGGTTGGTTTTCCCAGACGAATACCGCGCTTTTTGATGGTGATGCGGCCCAGAGCGGATATATTGGGGATGGCCAGCGGTCATGGATGCAGACGACGATACATGGGCCAGGAACGTTAAGCTTCTACTGGAAGGTATCTTCTGAGGCTAATTATGATTTCCTGGAATTTTACATTGATGGCGTGCTTCAGGACCGAATCAGTGGATCAGTGTACTGGCATCAGATGATTTATACAATCTCCGGTTCGGGTCCGCATACGTTGGTATGGCAATACCAAAAGGACGGTGAGGTAAGTAATGGAAGCGATATCGGCCGAGTTGACCTTGTGGAGTGGGTGGAGTGGTCGGGCGAAACTCAACCTCCTGTTGTAATTCCCATTTCCGAGGCATTGGATACGTGTTTGAATTGTACAACTGGCGGTGAAGCAGCCTGGTTTTCCCAGACGGACAGCTCGTTTTTTGATGGTGATGCAGTCCAGAGTGGAAATGTCGGAGGCAATCAGGAATCGTTTTTACAGATGGCGGTTGACGGGGCTGGAACGATTAGCTTCTATTGGAAGGTATCTTCTGAGATCGGTTTTGATTCCCTGGAATTTTACATTGACGGAATGCTTCAGGACAAAATAAACGGTTCGAAGGATTGGCATCAGATGGTTTACACAATCATCGAACCTGGTACACATACTTTGGAGTGGCGATACGTTAAGGATTGCAATAGAAATAAAGGAGATGACTGCGGCTGGGTTGACCTTGTGGAGTGGTCGGGCGAAACTCAACCTACTATTGAAACTTCACTTTCCGAGGCATTGGATACGAGTCTGAATTTGACAACAAGCGTTGAAGCAGAATAGTTTTCACAGACGGATATGACATCTCTTTAAGTGTGGATATGCAGAAGCAGTTTCAAAGCTGCTTTCGTTGCGAAAACGAGTGAAAATTTCAGCCGTTCGTAGCGGAAATTGAGTTTTGAAACTGCTTCTAATATTTTCATCCAAAATTGGGCCTTGCTTGCACACATCCACTTACATATCCTGGGTGCAAGCTTCACCAGGCACAAGCAAGGCCCTTCTTATCGGAAAGCGAGATTCGCAAGATACACACTATACGAGCATCCAGCATCGAGTATCAAGATGAATTTTACCTATAAACTCTGCTGTATGCTCCACGCTATAAGAGTTAAGAATATTCAAGTGGCCTTTTATAGTCCTTTCTCTTAAAATATCTGTGATTTTATTTTTATTCAAACACAGGAGTTATTTCTATGATTTTTCGAAGCAAAAGCAAAGTCATTAACAAGCCGCCTTGTTCTTTAAAGATATTACTCTACTCATTGCTATTGCTCTTAAGTGTATCTGCCGTATGTCTCGGAGCCGGCCTGCCTGATACTCCTTTTGTTCAGGAATACCACGAGCCCTATCCAATCACCCCGGAAGGCGCAGCTAATGATGTCCGCGCAATAGCAGCCGATAGTGACGGCAACATATGGGCCGCAACCTCCGCAGGTGTCTATCGTCTGGATAAAGGTAAAAAACAATGGATTCCAGTTATGAAAGAGGCCGATGCCGGTCCAGCCTACGATATCGCCGTCGATAATAAAGGAATAATCTGGGCAGGTGCATGGAATGGATTGTACAAATCGACACCGTCCGGCCTCGAAAGAGTGCCGCATATAGCCCACCCCATCCCAGCCTTATGTGCATCTGAAAATGAAATTATCGCATTAGGCGCAGGGCACCTCTACCGTCTCGCCAATGGCAAATCCACTTCTAAAGAAGTCCCATACTCGAAAAGCTTTCGCGCAGTATTACCCGATAGAAAGGGAGGTTTATGGATTGCAACAGGTTTGGGTTTATACCACCACACGGATAAAGGATATAAATTATACCAGACCGAATCGGAATTAATCAGCCCCGACCTCTACGACATCGCCTTCGATTCAAAAAGTAATCTATGGATAGGCAGCCTTGGCGGTATCACAGTGTACAAAGACCAAAGGCGAGCGGAAAGCTTTGCTCCTAAACAAGGTCTGCCGAGTGTCTCTGTAAGATGCGTTGCACAAGGCCCTGATGGCCTTATGTGGGTTGGCACCGAGCTTGGGATTGCAAGATACGATGGAAAAGGCTTCTCCGTCCGCCACAGCAGACGCTGGCTGATCAATGACGATGTCCGTGACATTGCCTTTGATTCAGAGGGCACCGCCTGGATTGCAACAGCCGGCGGTGTCAGTGCTATTAAGCGCAAATCAATGACACTGGCCGATAAGGCCGATTATTTTCTCGATAAATGCCTCGCCCGCCACGTCCGCGAGCCCTACCTGGTCGAAAAGTGCCTGCTCACCGTCCCCGGCGATACGAGCAATTTCAAACCACGGGATGACGACAACGATGGCCAATATACCGCTATGTACCTTGCAATGGAGAGCTTCCGTTACGCGGCTGCAAAAGACCCCCGCGCAAAGGCAAACGCCAAAAAGGCATTCGAAGCCCTGCGATTCTTACAGACCGTCACTGAAACGACCGGCTTTGTCGCACGTACTGTTATTCCGAGCACCTGGACGTCGATGGCCGACCCGAACCGAAAAATATCCGACCGCCAGTGGTCCGAGATGTACGTTAACAATCCACGGGAAAAAAGGGTCGAAATCCGATGGCATCCTTCAAGTGATGGCAAATGGCTCTGGAAGAGCGACACCAGCAGTGATGAAATTACCGGCCACATGTTCGGCTATTTATTCTACTACGATCTGGTCGCCGATGGTGCCGAACGAAGGCACGTATGCAAACATGTCCTCAATATTGTCGATTATATTATCGACAACGGCTATGTCCTCAAGGGCCTCGACGGAACTCACACAAAATGGGGCGTCTGGTCTCCGCAAAAGCTAAATCATGATCCGGACTGGAGACCCGAACGCGGCGTAAACTCCGTCGAGATACTCTCATTCTTAAAACTCGCCCATCACATGTCCGGCCACCAGCGCTATCAGAAAGAATATCTTAACCTGCTGCACGAGCATAATTATGCCGACAACGTAAAGCATGCCAAGACCTGCAATCACGCCTGGCGCACTCACATCGACGACGAGCTGCTTGCACTTGCCTATCCATGCCTGTTGTTGCACGAAGACGACCCGAAGTTAAAGCGTTTATATCGCGAAAGCCTGAACCATTGGTACGCCGCCGTCGAAGCCGACCAAAGCCCGTTTTTCAATTTTATCTACGGCGCCTGCATTAGCAAAGCTCCCCAACTGCAAACATCCGTTAAGTACCTCCGCGATGCGTCACTCGACCTCGTCCGCTGGACAGTTGATAACTCACATCGTGAGGACCTCCGTATAGTGCGCAGCCCCGAGCTGGAAATGCTACAGACCAATCGTCTCCTGCCGCCGGATGAGTCCGGTGTTATCCGATGGGACGAAAATCCCTTCAGGGCCGTTCAGGGAGATGGAGGACATACTGAAAGCGATGGCGTCTGGTGGCTGCTGCCGTACTGGGCCGGTCGTCATTACGGCTACATTCACCCGCCTCAATAAAATAAGTGTTCACTCCATGAGATAATGAAGTTTATCTCAATGGAGTAACAATGCTTAACTAAACAAGATGCCTTATGCACTGGAGTTCATCAGGCTTGAGACGGACTATTATGCCTGCTCTTTATTAGAAAGCAATGTTAGCCGTTCTCATTTGTTTGCATTCGAAGCTTAAGCTCTGACGAGGCAAAAAATGAGTCGGGCTCCGTTTGTCACGGAGCCCGTTGGTTTTTCAGGTGCTATTGCTGAGGATTAACCGGGGATTACATTGGTAGCACAAGGACCTTTTTTGCCCTGTCCAATCTCGAATTCCACCCTCTGTCCTTCATCAAGAGAGGCGTAGCCGTCTGTCTTGATTTCCGAATGATGAACAAACAGATCATCGCCGGAGTCATCGGGTTGAATAAATCCAAAGCCTTTTTTCCCATTAAACCATTTTACTGTACCTTGAGCCACTTTGGTACTCCTTCGGCCTGTAAAAGGCCATAACTTAATTGTGTCTCTCAGATTTTGTTATAGAGAATATTCTTGAGAGACGTGAGAATATACCCAAATAACTTATGGCATATTTATACAGCGGCAATCAACCGTTTGTCAACAAAAATATATTTTAAAAAATAATCAAAACCGGTGACATTGGACGGGACAATTCGAATGGCTGTTTTACTATTCTAACTCAATACTACTGGTTTCAACCGGGAAATGGAGCCATACACGGCACTTGGCAACCGAAGCTTGTCACTGAAATTTCCACGGGTTTTAATCTGTGTTTTTTGGGTATCTCCTCTGCCTTAATTTATCCTTCTTTTCCGGAGGCCGCGCGAAGCGCCACCAAAAAGTCTCTTGGAACCTGGTGACCTAAATCCACTGCCTTTTTGACATCCTCCCACGCCTTATCGAATTGGCGTTTACCGGCATAGGCGACCCCGCGATTGCAGTAAACTTCGCCGTCACCGGCATTAACTTCAATTACCTTGCTAAAATCTCCGATTGCCTTGTCATATTCACCTCTAACCCCATAGGCCCGCCCACGATAGTAATACGCCTTGGTAAAATCTTTGTCTATCTCAAGGGTCTTTGTATAATCCGAAATGGCCGCATCATGCTGATTTTTAACTGCATAAGCTCGCCCGCGGTTATAGTAGGCTTGAGCGTACTTCGGATTTATCGCGATAGCTCTGTTGAAATCCCGGATGGCCTTGTCGTATTCGTCTAAAGCGTTATAGGCTGCTCCCCGATTGCAGTAGGCCTCGGCAAACTTCGGATTTATTTCAAGCGCTCTGGTATAATCTGAGACTGCCTGATCATGTTGACCCTTGTCATAATAGACAAGCCCCCGGTTGACATATGCCTGAACATATTTCGGCTTTAACTCAAGGGCTCTGCTGAAGTCTGAGAGGGCAAACTCATATTGACCTTTGGCCCCATAGGCCGCACCGCGATTGTTATAGGCCTCGGCAAACAGCGGCCATATCTCAAGGACTTTGTTAAAGTCCATAATAGCCCTGTCATATTCCTTTTTACTGCCATAGGTCCTGCCCCTGTTGTAATAAGCCTCAGCGAAAAGCGGGTTTGCCTTTACTGCCATGTCATATTCCAGTATTGCCTTGTCATACTCGCCCCTGTCGTTATAGGCAATCCCCAGTGAGTTGTATTCTTCCGGCGTAACCGCACATCCAACCAGAAACAGGCAAACAACCAACCCAAAAGCCGACATTGTCCTCGTAAACATCTCTTTGCTGCAAACACGCGTCATAATGTACCTTCCTTACAGGATTCGCCCGGAAAAAAAACATACATACCTGCAACTAAGTGTTTTTAAGCCTCCGTGTTCTTTATAATCTCCTTAATGTAAACCATCTTGAATGGCCTTCATAATTCATATTATATCAGATTCCTCAGCCTTTTCCACGCTTTTTTTAATTGACTTTTTAACTGATTTTCCCGTATTTTGTCACTATAGAATGAAATACCCGCAAGATACACTGTCAGGAAGCGGTTTTGGAGAAGTATTACAATGCACAAAGAATTGATTTGCCTAATATTTTCTATTGTACTGCTGCCTCTGGCCGGTTGTGTCACAAAGAGCCTAAAGCAGGGCAAAAAAACACAAGCAATCGACACTAATAATCGTCTTGGAGAAATG
>CAZIAN010000201.1:0-8352 GCA_964537355.1 uncultured Pirellulales bacterium
TTGCTGAAGCGAATCTGCACGTCTTTGCGCGTGGCTTTTCCATTCATGAATTTCGGATCGCTCTTAAGTACCTTAAACATCGTCTTAATCGGGCTCTCCGGTTCCGGAACACAGCCGTAAACGAGATTGCTGAACAGCGAAAGGATCTGCGGACGCCGAACATTTCTCCATTCATCTGGCGTTGTGACCCTCTTACCTTCGGCCGTTACCAAAAGTGGTGGAAGGTCATAATGAGGAATCTTACTCTCATCATAAATAACATCGCTGTCGTTCTCTTTCGGCTCACGGCTAAATACAAGTGTGCTGCTTAACAAGAGAACCGCTATAAAAATGATCGTTTCCTTCATCATTTATTCCCTTCTTCACAAACAATTTCATTAGCTCAGTGCTTCGTAAGCGGCCTCTGACCAGAATCATCTTTAGAGTTGCAAAAGGCGTACATGTTCTTGTCGGTGCGCAAATAAATCTTTCCATCAACCATAGCGGGCGTAGCATAGATGCGCTCTCCTATTTTATTCCGGGCCAATATCTTGAATTTGTCCCCGGCTTCTACGACTATTACAACGCCGTTTAGTGAACAGAAATATATCTTACCGTCAGCCGCGACCGGCGAGGCATAGTAGTATGCCCTTGGCCCGAGTTTATCGCCATATACTTTGTCTCCTGTTTTTGCGTTGTAACATGTAACATTACCGCCATGCTTGACTAAATAAATCCGCCCCCGATAAAACAAAGGTGATGGAACCTGCCCAATTCCCTCGTATGCAGTCCACTTCACGTGCGTCCGGCTTACATCATCTTTCCCCCCGCAGCCGATAGCAATAAGGGCATCCATATCTCTGGGTTTGATCTTTTCAGTATCTATCACAACTTTGTTCCACTCCGCTTCACTGATAGCACCGTCCTGGTCGGTATCAAGTTTTGAAAAACGTTTTTTTACTCCTGCTAATTCAGGTCCTAGCCGGTATATGGATACAAAATCCTCAGGAATCTCAGACTGAACCAGACTGCCGTCTTTATCGCTGTCATACCTGTCGAGAAGTATGTTGAAATCGGGCAATTCTATCGGATTGACCGGATCGCCGGTTAACCTCACGGGGCAGGTTATAAAAAGCGTATCTCCTGAATAAACCGGAGTGGGAGTGGCATCACCTTGTGGCAGATTGCTTAACCACCAGCGTTTGCCGCCGTCCTTGAGGTCGTAAGAGATCAGCTTATTATTGCCCAGTACAACTAATTCCTCTACATTCCCATGTTTCCACAGCACTGGAGTTGACCAGCCTGCTCTCTCTTGGCGCCCTTGCCTCCATACTGTCTCTCCTGTGTCTCGATTTACGGCAAGTATATACGCACCTTCAGATTGATCGCAGTTAATCACAACCATATTACTCGCCAATACCGGCGAGGCCGCCGAGCCATGTTGCATGTTAGGTATCGCAAGAGGTTTTCTCCATACCTCACCGCCGCCAAAATCATAGGCAATAAGACCAAACGAGCCGAAGTAAACGTAAACTCTTTTTCCATCGCATACTGGTGTTGGAGCGGCATGGCTGTTGGAACCGTTGATTCTTTCCAGCTTCTCGGGTACGACAGAACTGCGCCACTTGATTTTGCCGCTCCCGCGATCAATACAAAGCGTCTCAAGGCTCTTACCGGAACGAGCTGTAATGAAAATATTATCTCCCCGGATACACGGAGAAGAGTGCCCTCGCCGAAGTGATGTTTTCCAGAGCAGGTTTTGCTCAGGGCCAAACTCAACCGGAAAATTCTGACCTTCGGCCCCAAGACCCGAACTGTTCGGCCCGCGAAACTGGGGCCAGACCGACTCATTTGCACGCGATATTTTGGCCGATTGTCCAAGCAGGAACGCAGCAATCAGACCCGCCCGCATAATGTATCGGTGTTTTATAATATGCTGTCTCCTTTGAACCGTGATTTCCGATTGGTACCTGGTTGAGCCGCCCTGCTGAACTTCATCTTGAGAAAACCTTACTGATTGAACGCCATTGAGATTATCACCTCCAGAATGGTCATTACGTACGAACGTTGGAACATAACATATCCTGAGTCTTTGTCAATAGAAATAGTGGTGACATTGAACCAAATATCCACTTCATCCTGATATGAACGTGTTTTACTTACCCCCACAGAATTCTGACAGAGCCGCTGTTAAGTTACTGATAAAAAAAGCCCCTGCGGTAAGGAGGAAAAGGGAATGTGTAAACCCGCAGGGGCCCTTATACTCAAACGATATTTTAATCTGATCTATGTTACTTTTGTTCGACCCGTAAAATAACAAATCTTTGCATCGGAGGTTCTGCAGACAGAGAAAAAACAAGCTTTCCCATCATCCTCCTTAACTAATATTCATTGTATCTTTTTAAAGATAAAAGTCAAGAGAAATTTCTCCCAAATAAGATTATTTGTCGCAGATAATTAGAAAAAAATCCTAAAAAATCAGCTTTACTTCTCGCCATTATCTCACCCATCGTAAACTTCAGGAAAAACACACATCAGTGATACTCAATAACCACATAAGCATAATCCACTAATGTTTTTCCATTAGCAGCTTTGTTATTATTTTTAATTTGCAACTGAAGAGAATTTATCTTTTCGGCTGTATTTACGACACTTGTAATGTCCCATGCGTCAACAGCTTCACTTAATTCTCCTTCATGCACCGGAGCCTTCATTACGGCCCAAACCACAGGCTTGTCCGGCCAGCCTGTACCAATTGCCCATTCTAATTTTCCCTCGGCAAACCGTTCTTCCTCGAAGTGTTCGACAAAAAGAATGACCGATCTTATTGCAGCATTTGCCGGGATAGAAATGTCTGAAAATTCATAGGATATATATGAACCAATGCTGGTTTTCCAGCGTTTGTCACTGGATTGAACAACAGTGTTTGTGCCGCCTCCTGATGCAGTCAGTTTGAGCGGTACCGGATTTGCCGTAATGGTCAAGGATTGGGCATCTGAGGCTGGAACGCTTTTTCCTTCGTTGACTTTGAATATGACATTCTCCTCGCTTCCGTAGTTCAACACCGGTACATTAGTCATATCGGCCGCCGGCTCAGTCAAGCTCCCGCCGGACAGATCTGCTGTCACATCTGAATTCGGTTGCTCTCCATTGGTATCACTTCCCGCTAAGGTATCCGGCGCCGATGTCTCCTCCTGTGTCACTGCACCGCCAGGCCCGGCCGCCGATGGATCGTCAGATACGTTCAGCGCAAATGTTAGGGCCGAGAAAATCGCCAACACCAACAAAAGAATAAATTTCCTCTTTATATTTCCAGGATGAAAAACGCCCCGGTGAATTCGCTCGAAACTATGTGCCCCCTCTACAGACTGTGTAATAAGTCTTTGGCGTTCTTTTATTCCGACCTTAGGGCCATGTGTTGCTTTGGCTACAGCCTTCGCCCTTACTTGTCCTTTAGGTTCAATTAGCTTTTCTTGGGCCTTGGTCAGCACCACCTCATACGATTGGATCTTTTCTTGGGCCTTGGTCAGCGCAACCTCATGCAAATGGACCTTTTCCTGGGCCTCGGTCAGCGCCACCTCATACGACTGGATCTTTTCCTGGGCTTTGGTTAGCGCAACCTCATGTGAATGGAACTTTTCTTCTTCCTTGGTTTTGGCGGCAGCCATCGCATCTTCAACCTGAGCCTCGACTCTTTTCCGTTCTTCGCTTTCAGACTTCAGCATCTCTTCTGCTCTGACTCTGGCGATAGCCTCGGTCTTAATTTGTTCTTTGGCTTGGCTTAGCTTTTCCTCCGTTTGAGCTAATGCCGCCTCATACGACAGTACTTTTTGATCTGCTTCTTTTACCTGAGCCTCGGCTCTCGCCATCGCCTCCTTAGCCTTAGCCTCCGCTCTTTCTACCATAACATTATACTTGTTATACTGAGTAAGAAGCAGCTTCTCAGCTTCAGCCTTAACTTTTCGCTCCATCGCGGCTTTGGACTCAATTTCCGCCCTGAGTTTCTCCTCCGCTTGTGCTCTTGCCAGGGATTCGGCTTTCAGGCTTTCAGCCATTTTGGCCATTGCCTCGGCACTTTTTTTGTTAAACCAGGCAGCCACACTTTATCTCCAACAACTGTAATATCCGCGAAACACGATGCTATGATGCTATATTGAATAAAAAGAAATTTCCTCGCTCAAAGCTAATATGGCCAATACACGCACTGTAACATATACCTTCGCTCATCACACGTCCCTGCGTTTAGCCGGACTCTTGCAGATTTCACGTCATATTTCAACAAACATGATGAAGAAAAGAATCTTTTCACCAATATAAAACTGATTATCTTCTCTTATTGATCCTCCATGAACTTCTCTGAACTCCTCGCGATTAATATACAATATACAGCTAAAATATCGTTAAATCAAGGAAAAAAGAGTCGGATATTGTTTTTTGGTCAAAATAAAATAAATAACAGCTTTGGAAAAGGTCGAAATTAAATACATAGTTGAGTTTTTTAAAAAAGAAGGGATAAAGTTATGAAAAAGGGAATACTAATATTACTTTTAAGCTGCTTGCTGGCCGGTTGCGGCGCCGTAAAAGGTCTCGAAGCAAGCGCTAATAGAAACCAGCTCGATAATCTGAAGGTCGGCATGACAACAGACCAGGTCAGGCGAGCTATGGGCAAACCATACAAAAGTGAATTTGTCGGAAATAAGCAGATGTGGTTTTATATAACTGATTGGCAATCCGACGGCAAAACCACTCCTGATGAAATGACTCCGCTGGTATTCGAAAACGATATACTTCTGGGCTGGGGTGACAAATTTTTAGCTGGGAGCAGTAGAAAAAAAAGCAGCTGGTGGTAAAGACAGCCGCCCCGCTCATTGCCGGCAAATTATGACCGAATATGTGCCTCATGGTTAATGAAAGTTTTATATGTATCCACGTTTATTTGAGATCCCCTTGCTCCACCTGACCATCGGCACATTCGGTCCCATGATGGTGCTCGGATTCCTCGCGGCCCTTTTCTTAATGAGGCGATTGAGCCGCCGGGCCAACATGGACCCTGCCATAATTACCAGCGTCGCATTCTACTCACTTATAGCCGGAGTCGCCGGAGCACGACTTTTCTTCGTCGTCCACCACTTCGACAAGTTTCGTGGAAATCTCATCAGTATTATCTACACATGGCGGGGAGGACTCGAATTCCTCGGCGGAGTAATCGTCGCCACAGCCATTCTGTTATTATATCTGCGCTTCCGAAAACTCCCCGTCCGCAGGTATCTGGACATTATCGTCATCGGCCTCATGATGGGACTGGCATTCGGCCGGATAGGATGTTTCTTAAACGGCGACTGCTTCGGCAAACCTACGAACCTGCCCTGGGGTGTCCGCTTTCCATACAGGTCGTTCGTGTACATCAGTCAGATTAATCCCGACCCGAAGAGAAGCAGAACCGTCCCCCACCTTCATCTGCCGCAGGCCGACTACCTCAGCTTCTATGATGAGCAGGGTAAATGGTATCCAAAACCATTGGAAGACCTGACAGAAACCCAGCGGTACGAAGTCACAAAAGGCAGGTATCGCTGTCTTGCCGTACACCCCTCCCAGCTCTACTCATCCGCAAACGCCCTGCTGTTGTGTTTTATTCTATATTTGTTCTGGCGTAAAGGTCTGGCAAAAGCCGACTCCGGAAAAGCCAACAAAAGACTAACCAGCCCCGGCGCAATAACCGCACTTATGCTAATCCTCTACGGCCTAACTCGATTTCTAATCGAATGTATCAGAGACGACAATCCTTATGAAATCGCCTTCCTCACAATCTCACAGATTCTCGGAATAGTAATGATAATCTCAGGAACAGCCCTCCTCCTGCTTTTACCGTACTTCAAATCAGATACCCCACCCGCTACTGAGGTTGCATAAAGATAATTTAAACAAGCTCCATAGCTACGTGTTGTTAAGATACGCTTTACTTACGAACCGCTCTGTTATATTATAGAATCACTGTCGCCGAATTGCTGATACACAACTCTGCAAGCGGTTTCAAAACTGCTTCTAAAAAGAAGGAGGTTCAGACTATGAAGCGGATTTTATTATGCCTGCTTATCGTCACAAGTTTCACAAAAGTACATGCTAATGAAAAGTTGAAAAAACAGATTGACTTCTCGGCAGACACGATTGAGTCGAAGGTCATTGAATGGCGCCGCCATTTTCATCAGTTCCCGGAGCTGTCCAACAGGGAATTCAAAACGGCCGAAAAAATTGCGGAGCACCTGAGAAATCTCGGCCTGAATGTAACGACCGGCGTTGCTCATACCGGTGTTGTCGGCCTCTTAAAAGGCGGCAAACCCGGCCCCGTCGTCGGACTTCGAGCCGACATCGATGCCCTGCCCGTCACCGAACGTGTTGATGTGCCGTTTGCCTCCAAACTGCGCTCCACATACAACGGGCACGATGTCGGTGTCATGCACGCCTGCGGCCACGATGCGCACATTGCCGTTCTAATGGGTGTCGCCGAGATTCTTTCCTCGATGAAAAAGGACCTGCCCGGAAGTGTGAAATTTATTTTCCAGCCCGCCGAAGAAGGACCACCGCAAGGCGAAGAAGGCGGCGCTCAGCTTATGGTCAAGGAAGGGGTACTGAAAAATCCCGAAGTCGATGTCATTTTCGGTTTGCATGTTTGGTCGCTCGCCGAAACCGGCACCATCTCCTATCGTCCCGAGGGCATGATGGCCGCCGCCGACGTCCTTCGTATTACAGTCAAAGGCAAGCAAACACACGGCTCCACACCCTGGACAGGCATCGACCCTATTACCGTCTCCGCCCAGATTATCATAGGTCTCCAGACAGTCATCAGCAGACAAACAGAGCTGACCGAAGAAGCCGCGGTGATAACCATCGGGAGCATTCACGGCGGCGTTAGAAGCAATATCATACCTGAAGAAGTCGAGCTTATAGGCACAATCCGCACGCTCAATACTGATATGCAGGAAAAGATTCACGAAAAGATACGCCTGACCGCTACGAAAATAGCCGAAAGTGCCGGAGCCGTTGCAGATGTTCGGATCGAGAATGTCTGTCCGGTTACCTACAACGACCCTGAGCTTACCGATATGATGCTGCCTTCGCTTAAGGAGGTTGCAGGTCGGGAAAATGTAAAACTCGTCAAAGCGATAACCGGAGCAGAGGACTTCTCTTTTTTCCAGAAGCAAATTCCAGGCCTCTATTTTTTCCTCGGCGCAATGCCCAAAGGCATAAAGCCCGAAGATGCCCCGCCGCACCACAGTCCCGATTTTTACATCGATGAAAGCTCTTTCAAACTCGGAATAAGGGCATTGTCATATCTGACACTGGATTATATGGACAAACACGAAAATTAAAAGTAAGACTGTTACCTCCAAAAAGTTTTAATTAATATTGGAGCTAATCTTCAAAAGGAAATAAAACCTAACTTTTCATAACTATTAATCGGTATGCTTTAGACAACAATTACGCCAAAACCATAGCATAACGCTCGTGCCGGAGTAGCCGTTTCCTGTTTATGGATAGCATATTACTATGTATCAGGAAATAAAATCTCTATATGCTAAGGAATTTCCTTAAGTCATCTCTTTTCTATTCGATAACGGATTGTAGAAGCACATTAACCGGCCTGATGTCGGCAATCAGCTTTCAGCTTAGGGCTGTAAGGATCATGTGCTTGTAATAAATGGTATAATATAGCTAAATTCACTACTGCCATAGTGAGTTGTTCTTGTCCCTGCTTTAATTTCCTTAAATGGCCCTGATTAAAGCAGGGGCCTTTTTTTGTTCTTAAGCTATATATTATCGGCCCTTAGGCTGCCATTGACGGTGTTTGTGTAACTCTATCCAGGTCAAAACTGACCAGATTCTCAACGATTGCAATTTTGATTAAATCAACTATGGTATGAGCATTGAGTTTCCCCATGATTTTACGGCGGCCGGCATCAATCGTCTTGGTACTTACATGCAGCTCTAAAGCTATCTCTTTGGTTGACTTTCCTTCGGCGACCAGTTGAAGCACTTCACGTTCCCTGCTTGTCAGAGACGATAACGGAGAGTCAGCAACTTTGACTAAACGTTTTATATAGTCCTCAACTATAACCCCTGTTATTCTGGAGCTAAGGTAAGTCTTGCCGGCGCTCACAGCACGTATTGCCTGAACAAATTCGTCAAACAAACATTCCTTTAAAACATATCCTGACGCACCCGCCTCAAGCATATCGGCGACAAAACTCCTGTTGGAATGTACTGAGAGAGCAATTACCTTGATTTGAGGGAATTCCTCAGTTATTTGTCGTGTAGCTACGACCCCATTGAGCTGTGGCATAGTTATATCCATAATTACTACATCGGGCAACAGTT